>NZ_JABXHF010000008.1:0-61386 GCF_013393565.1 Virgibacillus sp. | reverse complement strand
AGATTAGTTAAAAATTTAAACCAATTTCGAGATAATGTAACGAAGGATACACAACGTTTCAAGAACAATTCTAATCAATTAGAAGTCCAAGCCATATCATCTTCACAGGCTGATATACCTCTTTTAAAGAGAAAAATTAATTATTATAATGATGTCATTGATAATACTGATTATAGAATAGCTGCTGGTTCATTAGCGTGCGCTTCCCTGATTGGCTGTATTTGGGGAGGAATTGAGATTGATAACGCTACAAGTGATAAACGAGATGCAGAATATCAAATAGACAAACTAAAAGCAAAAATAGATGGGATTGAGAAAGAAATAGCTACGATAACAGACATACAAAGTAAACTAACAAATATGGTTCAAAAAATTGATACAGCTATCGATTCCATCCAAAATTTAACAAATTACTGGTACCTCATGAACTCTAAATACCAAAACTTGCTGGACGATGTCCGTATATTAAATCCAGAAGAGTTAGATCTTTTAAGAGAGGATATGCAAATTGTAAGTAGAAGTTGGGAGCAAATTAAACAGTTTGCCAAAAACCTAGCTCAAGCATTAAAATAATACAATAGCACGATACACGTTTATTCCTATTAAAATATTTGATGTCACTTTTATTACACATAAACAGTGAGGGTTTTTCCCTCACTTCAAAGTGGCGAAAAACAGAATGAAAGGAGAAAAACACATATGACATTTGAAGAAGTATTACCTGAATTAAAATCTGGTAAGAAAGTGATTCGTAGTGGATGGAATGGCGCCGAATTATATGTAAAGCTCGTTGAAGAAAGTAAGCACGATGGTGAAAAGCTTCATCCATACTTTTTAATCAATGTCTCTGGAGAAGGCTATACCATGTTCACCCCTACTGTATGTGATATTCTTGCTGACGACTGGACCATCATTGAATAATATGAATGTTTTTGGAGGTTGTATATGAAGTTTGATGAATATACAGGACAAACTGTTTTTATCACTGGTGGCGCTTCGGGTATAGGAAAAGCGCAAGCTGTCTGTTTTCTAAGAAATGGCGCTAATGTATTTGTCTTCGATAAAGAGAAAAAAAACTTAGCAGAAATGGAAGAACAATATAGCGGACAATTCACCTATGCGTTAGGAAGTGTTACGGATAAAGCGTCTGTCCAAAGAGCTGTGCAACACGCATTACATAAATTTGAACGCATTGATATTTTACTAAATACAGCGGGGATACTGGATGGATATGTAACTACATTAGAAACAGAAGAATGGTTATGGGATAAGGTTATGGACACAAATGTAAAAGGAACCTACCTTGTAACCAACGTCGTACTTCCTTATATGCTTCAGCAAGAAAGCGGAGTTATCATCAACATGTCATCCATTGCAGGCTTTGTTGCTGGTGGCGGTGGTGCTGCGTATACTGCTTCTAAGCATGCCATTATAGGTTATACCAAACAATTGGATTATGACTATTGCAGAAAAGGAATTCGAGCTAACGCGATTGCACCAGGTGCGATTAAAACGCCAATGAACAAAGCGGATTTTTCTGGAGATGGAAAAATCGCCGAATGGGTAGCGAATCAGACACCTGCTGGGAGATGGGCAGACCCCATAGAAGTAGGTGAGCTCACGCTTTTTTTAGCAAGTAGGGCTGCTGATTATATGCATGGTGTCGTTATTCCTATTGACGGCGGATGGACCAATAAATAATTCTATTATTGCGCAAGCTGTTTCGTTCTAATATAATAGTGTAGCAAACATAACAAAGATGTACTGCAACACTTCCTTCTTTGGTTGCAGTTATTACTAAAATAGCTAGATGCTATTTTACAAAGGAGAAATATAAATGCATAAGTTAATATCTCAAACATCTTCACCAACGATGATCTCCGAGCTAACTAAAATTGCCATTATTAGTTCCCTCTATGTGATTGTTACCATTTCTCTCGCTCCAATAAGTTTTGGTGCTATTCAGTTTCGTTTATCTGAAATGTTTAATTTTCTAGCATTGTATCATAAGCGTTACGTTATTGCCGTCACTTTCGGAGTTGTTATTGCCAATTTCATGTCCCCTACTTGGTTCTTTGATGTTCCAATTGGTAGCATTTCTACTTTTCTTGTGTTAATTTTTTGTAGACATGTAACCCAACAAATGAAAAATGACATACTAAAAATAGCTACAACAGCTATTATTTTTGCTGTCTCCATGTTCACAGTTGCAACACAATTAACGCTCCTATTTGACTTGCCTTTCTTTTATACATGGTTAACCGTCGGCATCGGGGAACTATTATCCATGACGATTGGTGGAATAGTGATATACTGGTTAGCAAAGAGAGTAGATTTCACAAAATAATAGGTAGCTAAGTTTCTCCCAAACAAGCCTTCCTAAGTGAACGGCTTGTTTTTTATTTCACCCTAATTATTCATTCTAAAAATAGGCGCAGAAAAAATTTAATAGGATGATATCTAACAAAAATACGCTAGCTCCATAATTTATTCTATCCCTAGATTGTAAAATTTTGATTCGTTGTAATACCTTCCAGAAAAAAGCTTAGTACACAAAGCTAGACGATAGTTTGAGGTGCAAATTTTGTCCTGTTTTAACCAACCTACTAGCGACTTTAAACATTGATAATAACTTATCATAGGGCAATGGAGTGAAGTCGCTATTCGGTTATTTCGTTATACTTAAGCACCTAATTTTTATACTTTCTTATCTTGAAACTAAGGCTCGGAGCGTCTTTATTCTCACATCATTGTGTTGACAACAAAAGGACTAATGTATATCATATGACTAAATAAACAATTTTAGTCACACAGTACATAAGGAGGTATAAATTTGGCTACCGCTTTCTCCAACAACGAAAAAGAAATAATTAGAGGAAAACTGCAACAGGCTGCAAAGGAATGCCTCGGGAAGTATGGCGTTAGGAAAACGACCGTCGATCACCTTGTCCAAATAGCTGGCATATCAAAGGGTGCCTTTTATAAATTTTATCCCAAGAAAGAAATCCTGTTTTTTTACGTCTTAGAAGACTATCAAAAATCACTCATGAAAGAATTAGCAAACAGACTTGAGAAAGAGCTTACCATAGGAGTGGAGCAGTTAACTAATTTCATTTTTCAGTTATATCAAAATGTAAAACAATCTTTTCTGATGAATCTTATTCAACAGCAAGAATTAGAGTACCTCATGAGAAAAATCCCGCCAGACATCATAATGAACCACCACTCATTAGATGATATGTTTATGGAGCAAGTTTTTTCTTATATAAAGATAAAAGACCATGTAAATAAGCGTGTTGTCGCAGCTTCATTAAGATCGATTTTCATGAGCATGATGTACATGGAAGAAATCGGTGAGCAAGAATTTGATGAAGTTCTAAAGCTTTTAATTAAGGGAATCGCTCTGCAAATTATAGAGGAGGTTGAGACATGATTGACGTTATTTATACAGAAAATCTAACAAAAGCATATGGGCAAACCTTTGCAGTTAATAACGTTGATTTATCTGTTGCGAAAGGCGAAATCTATGGTTTTTTAGGTTTAAACGGTGCTGGAAAAACGACAACTATCCAAATGCTATTAGGTATGATCACACCTACTTCTGGAAAATGCTACCTCAATGGAGAAAAAGTTCATTCTAAAAATAAGGACATTTGGCGTCATGTCGGTTATATGGTGGAAACACCCTATTCCTATCCAGAGTTAACGGTAAGAGAAAACCTTGACGTTATCTGCAAACTAAGAGGGATTAGAGACAAAAGTTGTGTCGATTGGATCATTAAAAACTTAAAATTAGAAGCCTACACTGCTAAAAAAACAAAACAACTATCTATGGGAAATAACCAAAGACTTGGAATAGCAAAAGCGCTACTTCACCATCCTCCTATTTTAATATTAGATGAGCCGACGAACGGATTAGACCCTGCTGGCATCGTTGAAGTTCGTCAACTTCTGAAGGAATTAGCCCAAAACAGAGGCGTAACCATTCTCATATCTAGCCATAAGTTGGATGAAATTTCAAAAATAGCTACAAATATAGCCATTATACATCAAGGGATGCTAATCAAAAAAATATCTGGTGAACAACTGGAAAAACAGTTGCACAAAACTTTGCTACTAGATGGAAAAAATAGGTTAGCAATCAAACACACTCTATTGACAGCAGGTTATAAGGTTTCTACGGATAATGAAGAAAACTCACCACTTCAAATGAAGGAAGCAAATGCAGTACATGACCCTGGGCAAATTGCTACATTACTTGTAAATGCTGGGCACCCACCAACATTACTACAAGTAGTAGAAGAGGATTTAGAAATGTATTTTCTAAGAACCATTCAAGAATTTGGAGGCGATCAACATGAATAAACTTTTCGTCAGCATTTCCGTTGAATTTAAAAAGTTATTTCACTCAAAAATCCCTTTAATAACTTTGCTTACATTTATGCTCATACCTTTTATTGGTGGTTTTTTCATGTTCGTGTTAAAGCATCCGGATTTTGCTGAAAGCCTTGGTTTTATTTCTACCAAAGCACAAATAATGGGGTCAGCGGATTGGTCCTCTTATCTTAGCTTACTTGCACAAGCAATTTCCATTGGCGGATTAATTATTTTTGGTTTTATTATAAGTTGGATCTTTGGCAGAGAATACTCCGATCGAACGATAAAAGATTTATTAGCACTACCACTATCTAGAAGTACCATTGTATTGGCAAAGTTTTTAACAGCCTTTATTTGGTGTCTTATCTTATCTTTATTTGTTTTATTGGTTGGACTACTTGTAGGAATGATGCTTGATTTACCGCAAGGATCAAAGGAAATAGTAACTCAAGGCATCATCGTCTTTGGTCTTTGTGCCACATTGACCGTACTTCTTTCTACACCAGTCGCTTTTGTTGCAAGTATTGGTCGCGGATACTTATCCCCCCTTGGATTTATGATTTTCACACTCATCTTAGCACAAATAGTTGCAGTAGCAGGATACGGTGCGTATTTCCCTTGGTCTATCCCAGCCCTTGCTAGTGGAGCAGCTGGCAACAAAGCATATATCGTTGAAGAAATCAGTTTAATTATTTTACTTTTCACTAGTGCGTTTGGATTGCTAAGTACGATGCTTTGGTGGCGATTAGCAGATCAATGCTGATAAAAACGCTTCTTTGACAACTGGGCTTATGTAAATACGTAGAAAAACTTAACTTATCGCTAAATCTTATGAGATAAAGAAATCACGGTAAGGAGACGAACAGTGATGATTTATCTTAGGAAAATGAAGTTAAGTCACCTAAGGGGTGGGTGGGGAGCAGACATGGCTATTAAATTAATTCCTTATCCCAAGGACCTTATTTTATACTTTGTATAAGATAAACTCTATTTACACTTATTTAACCATTGATTTTAGACATTTTTTAAGAATCTAAAAGTTATAAAGAAAAAGTTTTTTATGATAGTTAGTGGTCTAAATGGGAACCATTGTAATTTCTTGTTTCTAAACAGTCGCTCAAAACCAATTTAAGGTACTGTTTTATCTCTTATTTAAAGTTTTCAATTACGTTAACTCTCTAATAGGAAATCTTACAGTACCAAATATTAACGTTAAAAAACCTTATTGCTTAGATTCTGATTTTTTCTTTTTTTCGTCCTCTTTCACTCTTTCCGCCTGTATTAATAACCTTTCTCTGTCTGTTGGATACGGGTGACAGGTGAATAAAGTAGCTAAATCCCGATTTTTTTGAATTTCAAGTGGGTCCGTTTCATCAGGAGCAACCACTTGTTGACTGTACACACGATAAGTTAACGTATCGGTCATAGTATGGATATAGAAAATGTCACCATCGTTTAATTCATCGACATTACGAAACATGGCTTTCGTTCCCATACCTCGGTGCCCCGCTAAGACGGTATGATTGCTCTCACCACCAACTGGCAATGATGAGCCTTCAATTTGCCCAATCCCTTTATCAAGGGTTTCTTCTGTAGCTCCTAAAAAAATTGGAATCATCTCTCCAAGTTTTGGAATTTCGATAGCCGCAAACACTTCATCGTCGTCTATTCCAAGACAATTTTTAAATTCAGCCAGCTTTTCTTCATTATCAAGAAATGGATCACGAAAACCTGAACTATCATAAAAGATTTCTTTATTACATGCAGAAGCTTTTTCCATAAGCTTGTTTATTTCCTCTTCGGGTTTTTCTTCTAAGTCAGCCTGAAATTGATCAACTTGTTGTTTTTGTAAGTAACTGTTGACGAGTTTGGCTGCATGCGGATATAAAAAAATCAGAATACCTGCTACAAATAATAAGATGATTGCTTTTTTTCCCTTCATGAGCTTTCCACCTTATTCTTTTTTTTACGACGTTTCAACCACCAAACAAGAATTAAAATTACTAATAGGCCTGCACCACCTGCAATATACCAATAGTTAAACGTATCGGTTACTTCTTCTGTTTCTTTCGCCTTTGATTCATCATAGGGTACTCGCTTTCCTTTCACTAGCATCCGGTGAGTATTCAACATATAAGGTTCACATGTTAATAATGTCATGTATTCTTCATTATCTTCTGTCTGTAGCCACTGCGTTTCATGTGGAAGAACAATTTCTACATCATACACTTCATAAGCATATTTTTCGTTCAACACATTAACATAGAATTGATCTCCGTTGCCAAGCTCATCTAAATTACGAAATAATTTCGCACTAGGCAGACCTCGATGAGCGGTGAGTACGCTGTGAGTCCCTTTTTCTCCTGTAGGTAAGGAAGAATTCTCCATATGCCCCACACCACGTGATAATACATCTTCCCCAGTGCCATGATAAATAGGCAGGTTTGAACCTATTTTAGGAATCTCGATACTTCCAATTGCTGGGTCAATATTTAGTGCATCGTAATAACTTTTATTTCCAGCTGCCTTATTTCCCTCCGCCCCTTCTTCTGAGAAAGGATCAACAAAATCGACTTCGGAATTCTCCAATTTTTTATTATGTTCAGCTGCTTTCTTTTTTTCTTGTTTAATTTCCTCTTCATCCATGTTTTCAACTGTCTCAGCATATTCTTTTACTACAGATTGATGTACTTGTGTCGATAAAATGTTACTTATTATAGGATAGGAAAAGACACCCAATCCAACTAAAAATATGATAATAATTATTACTCGCTTCATCATTTTCCCTTCCTATCGTAAATAAATTTTATACTATTGAATGTATTTCACTACAATGGAAATTATGTTTAGCTTATAGATCAAAAAAAATTAAAAAAAATGATTATTCCTTAGAAAAATATGTAACATGGAAAATAGGAGAAAGAATAATTCTCTCTCCTATTCAACCATTCTTCTAACTAAGCAATAGCTTCTAGCTTTCTACGACGGAAATATAGTGCAAGCGCCATTCCCATTAACGTTAAACCAATAAGTGTGAAAATAATCGTTCCAATACCACCTGTTGTTGGTAGTTCCCAAAGTGACTTCGAGTTTTCAACTTCATAACTCAACTCTTTATTATTTTCTACTTTTACTTCTACAGGTTTTGATAGTAAACGATATGGCTTTTCTTCACCATTTTCTGTAGTATACGTGGGTGCTTTTGTTTCATGAAGCTGATACGTTCCTGGTGTGAGACCAGTAATAGAGAATGTACCATCTTCTCCAGTTACTAAGTTTTCTAATTTGCCATTGAATGCTTCTCCGTTTACTTTAACGACTTCTCCAGCATTAGATGTGTCAATGACATTACCATCCATATCTGTTAATTTAAACTCTGCACCTTTTAGTTTTACATTGTTATCAGAAGCATCCACTTTAATAACGTCTATACCACCTTCTGTAGGTACTACTACTGGTGGTTCTTCTGGATTTGGTGGTTCTATTGGTTCTCCTGGTTCATTTGGTTCATCTGGATCTTCTGGATCGTATGGCTCGTATGGGTCAGGATTGTCTGGATCAGCTGGTCTTGTGTAAGATCCTTTATTGTTATTGAAATGAAGATCAGCCGTATTTTCAATGCCGATTTCGCCTTCTTTTAATTCGGCATCCGGTTTAATTTTTGCTGTAAACGTAATTTTAACGTCCTCACCAGGGGTTAATTGACTCGGATCTTTAATTTCCCAAATTAATGTTTGGCCTTTTTGCTTAAAATCAACATTGGATTTATTTGTACCTTCAATCTTCCATCCACCATCAATACTACCTTCAGAAACAAACTCTAGACGTTCATCTAAAGTATCTGTCACACCAAGTGCTTTATATTTGTTAATATCTTTTGGTGTTTTAATTGTAAGGTTGTACTTATATTCTTTATTACGATCAAAATCCAATTTCTTTTCGCCATTAGCATCCTTGTCAATTTCAGGAGTATTATAGTTTGTTACTACTCCATTTTCATCGACAATTCCATCGACTGTCGTCCACTCTACTACTATATCTTGTAAATTTTCTCCAGCTTTTTTAACTTCAAATGGAATTCTGGTTGTATTTAATGCATATCCTTCTGGAGCTTTCGTCTCTTGGAAATAATACTTTCCTTGTGCTAAACCATCCACTTTAATTTTTCCAGCTTCATTTGTTGTTAGTTCCCCAATCTCATTTCCTTCTTTATCTACAGCAAGGGTACCGTCTTCGTTATATAAGATAAAACTTACACCTGGTAGTGGATTTCCATCTTCATCCTTTTTCACTATTTCCACAGCAGAACGAACGGTTTCATTTTTTGGATATACATGGACATCGTAATTTAATGTAGTGCGATCTTTGTTCGTCATTGGGATATCAACAAAAAATGGATCTGGATTTAAAATAACATTTGCAGGTCCATCTGTTTCAGTAACTTCATAACGACCTAGCTCTAATTCATCTGCTTTGGTGAAAACGACTATTCCATCTTCGCCAGTTTGTTTTTCAATCGTTTTTCCATCAGCTACCTCTGTCCACTTATCTGTTTCCGAATTATATTGATGTGTTTGTTTTAACGTAAATGTTACCCCTTCAACTGGATCTCCTTCTGCATTTTGGCCAGGTAAACCTGTTCCATCTTCACCAGGTGCTGTTCCAGGTTCTTGTTCGAACTTATGAATTGTTAATGACGGATTGTCCTCATCCCCTTTTATTTCCTTGGCAAATGCTGCCTGTGGAAGTAACAAGGATACAATTAAAGTAAAGATTAATGCGATGTTTATTTTCTTTTTTTTCGTTACGTTCATTTAACTTCTCCTCTCATTAATCACACATGAATAATCTTATTTTGATGTTTATAAACATATATAGCTTTAAAATACATCATTACCTTAAAGCGTATTTTCCGTAGATGTTATTTGTTCTTTGGATGTTTGATCTCTTCTTTTTTTTCGTATAAACAGGAGAATGGCTACTAACATTAGCCCAACACCCGATCCATAAAATAGTAACGTTCCAATCCCACCAGTGTCTGGCAAAATCCAACCGTTTTTACTATTTTCTACTTCAATCTCTTCATGAAGGTTTTCGGCAGAAATTTCTACATGGATAGGATTATTTAGCAAACGGTAACCTTCTGGAGCCTTTGTTTCTGTTAGTTCATACTCCCCCCACGACAATTCTTTAAATTCTGCTATACCCGCTTCATTCGTTTCTTGAGATTCTACTATTTCTCCATTAGCATTTTTTAATTCAAAAGTCGCTCCTTGTAAAGTTTCACCGTTTTCATCCACTTTTTGAACCGTTAATGTTCCGAGTTCTTGCTTGTATATATAACGGACAGTCTGCGGATCTTTTTGGAACTTTCCAGTTGCCGGAGCACCTTCCTCGTCTACTTTTACAAATGTATATCCTGAAATATCCTTTTGCTTCGTCGTGTATGTGTCACCAAGTTTACCAGTGAAAATTTCATTGGAGGCTATCTTATTGCCTTCTTCATCCACATATTCTGCAGTGACATCACCAGCAATCAGATCCGTTTCTTTCACGTAACCAAACCAAACCTTTTCTATTGGATTATCTGCTTTTAAACTTACACGTGTTGGGTTTTCACCTACATGCAATGTATAATCAGTCACATCATTTGCTGTTACTTGATACGTTTCATTAAACTTTAATTCTTGCTGATCATTTTCTTGATGGGCTTCTTCATAAAATTGCTCTGCTAAGGATGGATCAGAAACGACATTACCATTCTGGTCAATCGGATCTCCGTCCACATTTACACGATAACCCTTTTTAATAATTTTTCCTTTATCAATTCCTGCTTCTGGAATTGGAAATGGTTTTGTTTGCGGGTCGCCATTTGGATCCGTATAATTTAGCGGTGTATCTTTGTTCGTTGGATATCGTTCATTTCCTTTTGGGTTTTTATCCCAATCAATAGTCACCTTGTACTTTAACGTGTACGTTTCATTCTCCTTAATATCACCTATATCCCAAGTAAACGTTTCTTTTGCTTCATTCCAATTTACTTCTCCATGACTTGCTGAAAAGTTTTTGCCACTGTAACTGCCATCTTTTACGAGGTTGAACATATCTCCCATTGGGTCAGTTACAACACTATTACTTGCTGCATAGTGCGACAAATCTGCACTAATTTCAGTAAAAATCTGTTGTAATTCATCTTCCGTTCCTTCATAGTAACCTCTGTTTTGGCTATTTTTTAATACATATATTGCTTCTTCGTAATCGCCCACATCTATGCCGATGGAATATATATCGTTGCCAGAAGTCATAATCTGAACTGCTTCAGAAAGAGTTGCAATTCCATTTGTTCTGACTCTGAACCCGTCAAGCCAATATGATTCCCATCCTAAGTAGTAAGATGCTCCAGAACCAATTATTTCATTATAATTAAAATCAGAGAGCATAAAGTTATATCTATTATTCGGCCATGTATACCCCTCTGCCTTCCCCGCTCTAAAACTAAATGTCGGTTCACCATCACTTAAAAGGACAATCGTTTTTCTGTCTGCATTACTTCTATTCAGTAATTGTTTTGCTTTATGGAGACCTGCCTGGATATTCGTTGCTCCATCTGGTCCTCCAGTTACACGGATTCGTTCAATCGCCCTTTTCAATACTTGTTTTTCGCTATGGCCTTTAAAATCCACATGTCTGTCTGCTTCTGTACCAAACGGCACTAACGCTATTCTAGTCGTTGCATCTTCTGTTAAAAGATTTTCAACAAACTGTTGTGCAGCCTGTTTAGCTTTATGAACACGACTCCCATACATCGTATTAGAACGATCAAATAATAAAACAACATCTGATTTTTGTTTTAAATTTTTTCCTTGAGCCGTTAATTCTATCTCCCATTCTCCATACTCATCAGTTGATTTTGCCTCTTTTAATAACTTTAATGAGCCTGGATTTGGCCAGTTTGTATTTATTTTTGCCATATATTTTGCAGGTGTAGTATACGATGGATACTGCTGTTGCTGCCCCTGTTGTTTTATAGAATCTTTATTTTCAGCTTCTGGTTTTACTGCTTCTTTTTTATTTTTTTCTTTTTCTTCATTCTTTTCTTTTTCTACTTTATTTTGCGAGGTTTCTTTGTTCTCTTTTTTCTCAGGTTTCGAACTATCCGGTACTTCCTTTACTTGAAATGAATAATCCTCTTCGAATACTACATTTCCATCTAACTTTCCAGTAATAGCTAAAGCGTTATGAGATTGTTCCAGATTACTTAAAACAAACGCTATTTGTTGCTCGGGTACACCTTTTTCCCCTTTAAGCGTTAACACGTGTTTTTTAGCATTGTAATCTAAAGTAGCTCCTTGTTGTATAGAACTCGTCTTTTCCTCATCATACGTAGCCCCTTTTGGCAGTTTGATTTCAAGCATACTAAATGTGGAAAATTCCGCCTGAACTTGCACAACTACACTCTCTGTAGTTGCCTCCTGATTTGTAAGAATATCTAAGTACGGATCTTTATCGTCTACCTCACCTCCAACTATTGTAGATGTAAACCCTTGTAGCACGAGTACCATAACAATAAAAAACAAAACTACTTTTTTACGAAGAGTTTTTAGTATCAATCTGTTCCCTTCCCTCCTTTCCATTCCTGAAATATTCTAAAGACTCGTTCTAAACAAATATTAAACATTTCGAAATATTAAATCCTCTACACTTTCATCTCCATTTAAAAAATAAGCGTTAAAAAGCCCTACCTAATGATAGGTAAGGCTTTTTAACGCTTATGATTAATCCTTAATTTGAAAAATATGTTTCCGTATTGTAAAAAAAACTTAACTTATCGCCAAATCTTTATAACGAAAACCGTAGTTTTGCTTATACTATAAACCCCAAAATTTTATGCTTTCCTATAATGTAAAGAAAAAAATGTTTTTCAGGTAAAAGTTAATTAATTGATCTTTTAAGGCCATATGTTTCTGGGGTAATATCATTAACTTTTGGGATTCGACGTAATTCTGATAAGATCAACCACACAAATGAAATGGAGAGCATACCGATACCTCCGATAGCAAATATAATTTGCCCACCGAAAACGGATCCTAGTGTACCACCAATTAAAAAACCTAGAGGCATCGTTATAGAAGACAAGCTTGTAATAACTGAAAAAACCCTTGCTAGTAGTGAACTTGGAATAATACGTTGCCCTGTTGCTGATAGTAGTACTTGTGTAGCACCAAGTGGTATCAGTGATATTCCATACACAATGACAGCGGGTATATCCCATGGAAGAAATGCAGAACTTATCCAAAGTAAGGCACTAAACAAATAAGTTACAATCATCGTCTTGCCTAGTGGAAAAGCACCGACAACGGAGCTTAATAGTGCTCCAATTAAGAATCCAGCAGAAAATGCACCCATAAGAAATCCATAGGTAGTAGATCCTCCACGAAAATCTGCGTAGACAGGCATTACCGCCAAAGCGATACCGAAAGAAAAGTTAGCAATAATGGTAGCAATAAAAAACTTACTTATAATGGATTGAAAAACATACTGGAATCCTTCCTTTAGGTCTTTTCCATACTTTTGAAACGCCTCCGTCAGTTTTTGTTTTTCTTGTTTTTCTTTTTCATACGTTTTTAAGACCGGCAATGTCCAAAATAAAAGCAGCGCCACCATAAAAACAATAGCATCTAACAAATAAATGCTAACAGCACCAACTATACTTATAAGTACTCCAGCAATGCCATTAAATGTCATATCAATACCCTGATTAGCAAAAGAAAAAAGAGAATTACCTTTCACCAACTCATTCTGCTTCAATAACTTTGGCAATGCAACCATTTGAGCTGGATACGAGAATTGTTGAATGCAAGATATAACTGGCATAATGATAAGTACCATCCAGACATTTAAATCTCCGGTGTAGTGAGCGATTGGTATAATAAGCACAAGTATAATTTGACATACTTGTGTGATTATTAAAGTTTTTCGCAAAGACCAGCGATCGATAAATGGTCCAGCCAGAAATTGAAAAACATCCGGAATTCTTGTCAAAAACCCAGCTAATCCAGTATAAAACGCTGAATGACTTAACTCATACACCAACCACATTGCTGCAATAGCATACATACTATCACCAATATTTGAAACGATCTTCCCTAAGAAAAGCTTGGTAAACGATTTGTTTTTTAAAAGTATCCACATCGAAAAAACCCATTTCTACTAATAAAATGAACCTTCGATCAGTGGTATTTCCCCCCCACTAACTGAAGTAAAACCATTACTAAAATTATAGTCTCCCTTAAAAAGAAATAATATTTTTTAAGGACGATGAATTACTCCCCACTACCCATGTTTTTTATAGATAGAATATTTCATAGAGAATATCTTTTTATAAATCCAAGGTTGTCTACTCTATTAAATGATCCCAAAGCCATTGCTCAGGATTTTTAGCGATCCATTCTTCTCCTTGTGCAAATAAGTGTTGTAGAAAGGTGGACTGAGATAATGCGTTGGGATCAAGAC
This sequence comes from Virgibacillus sp., assembly GCF_013393565.1. Classification (NCBI taxonomy): domain Bacteria; kingdom Bacillati; phylum Bacillota; class Bacilli; order Caryophanales; family Bacillaceae; genus Virgibacillus; species Virgibacillus sp. The sequence goes on along the minus strand of NZ_JABXHF010000008.1, from coordinate 47,496 downwards.
TATCTCCAACCATGAAACGAACTTTGTTTTCCTCTTCATTCCAAATAGAACCCAGAGGATATACTTTTGCTGACAGACGCTTGGCAAGCACATAAACACCAATTGGTGCTTTAAATGTCCCACCTAAGAAGGGCACTTCCTCTTCTTCTTGATTAATACCATATGAAAACTCTGGGAAAATAATACCCGTTGCTCCCCTCATAATAGCTTTAGTAAATTTTAAAGGGCTTGTATGTGAAGGTACAGGAACCATATCTATGGAATCACTGTATGATGCTTCAAGATATGTAGACATCCATTGCTGAATGATATCTATTTCATCACTATTTACGAGTATTGTTGTTTTATCGAAATAACGTGTAACTAACGGCATGGACATCGTATGCATACCCATATGAAATGGAGCAATGATAATACGATTTTTAGAATGAGCGGGTTCTATCGATTTTAATAATCGATCACTCTCCGGTTCAATGATCTGATCATATTGTTTGTTGTATAGGGACAAGGACAAGTAGGTCCAAGCAGATTTTCTTTTTTCTGCAAATAAACTATAAGCATGACTAATTTCCTGAGCGCTTTGGTTCAAAGCGGGAAATGACTTGATCACAGGTACATATTTCAATGGATTTAGTGTATTCGAATTCATGTCTGTTTCAACAATGGTTTTCAAAAAAAGATCTGCTAATTGTTGCTCTTCTTTTTTTTGAAAGGGGATATTCTTTAAAATAGAGTGAAATTGCAACAAATTATTAAAGTTTAAGATTGACATGTTATGACCTCCTTCTTTTTTTAAGAGATAAGAAAGTATAAAAGATGCTATGGGATAACCAAATAACCCAATGAGCCACGTCCAGCTCCATCGCCCTGCAACTAGGCAACTTCACGAATCGCCCTACGCTAAGTCATCATCGGTTCGTGCTAAATAGGAAGGAAGACTAAAAACGGGCTTGCCTTAGTGCGTCGACATACCTCTGTTTTAGTGGCATGATTCCTAAAACTTTAGTTGATTCGTTCCACTCGCTACGTTGCTAAACGGGCGCCCTGAGCCTTTGTTCACTAAAAGAAATTACATACACTTTACTATACACAGTCAAGCATACTTAAACTTATTTCATAAAACTAGGATAGGACTTTGGTATATTCGCACACCAATCACAATTTTCATTACGTGAACCTGGTCTCCATTTGAATTTTCCAGTTTCTAAATCAAAATCACCCATTCCATTCACAAGTAAAGGCCTTGTTAAATTAGTAATAACAGCTACTGTATCCGAGATGATAAAACTTACAAGAATTTGTATCAGCGGATTAAAAGAACCAGAAATGCCACGGATATGTTGATAAACACTATGCATATCTTTTCTCTCCACCAGCGAATCGTAACATTTCCAACATCCAGTTACTCCCGGAATTACAGTTGTACCTGTACTAGTAGAATGACCATGATAGCCACCTCCAACAATATGCGCAATATTGTTCTTTGTAAGATGGGGCGTGATCCAATCAGCTAATGTATCTACAGAAGGCTCATCCGCACATAATATAACAACCGAGCATGTTTTAAGTTTTTCTAAAATGTTTGCAGAAATATCTTGGGTGATAGGGTCATGCACAGTTTCTATTAACGTTCCATATCGATGATGTAATATATTTTTTAAAACGTTTACTTTCAATTCACCAACAGTGTTTTTAGGATACAATGATTGATGAGTTAAATTGTGAGTGCTTACATTATCATGATCAATTAGAATTAGGGAGGGAATTCCCATTGCCGCTAACTCATGAGCAACTCTGCTTCCAACGCCTCCCACACCAATGATTCCTACTCGGCTTGAACACCATGCTCGTTCACTGTCTAATAGCTGATCAAGCGAGGATGTTTGTGCAGCAAGATAACTCCACAATCTACTTTCTCCTGTTAAATTCCAAGGTTGATTACCAGTTAACAAGATTTTATCATTTACTAGAGTTTGTAATGTTTCTACTAGCATTTCTTTTGTAATTTCATTTTGTTCTCCCCAAACGAGAAGTTCTTCAAAATTTCGCGGCTGTTGTAAATAGGTTAAAAAATTTATAAATACACTCATACTTTCATATACAATGGTTTCTGAACGGTTTAACAATGTACAGATAATTTGTCCCTGTTCCGTTTCTTCTACCTGAACATCAGGCTGTTTTAACCAATATGTCGACACTACAATCCCCCCGTAAAAAGAAGCCAATTCATTTGTAGAATTGGCTTCTTCACTTTAACTAGCATTTTTTTGTCCCAGAAGTATAGCGATCCACGCACTTAATCATTTCTACCACCACCTTGTTATTATTCATAGAAATTATAATATATTAGAAAAAAATAGTCAAATTTGATTTTTTTGTTAATTTATCTTTAATTTTTAGATTTTTAACTTTACAATTATGAAAAAGATATTGTTTCAAATTGCTATACCGTTTAGCTGAATAACCACTTATTTACACCTATTAAACATTTTTCATATAGTAAAGACGGGTCCATAAGATAGTTTTAACCACCAATAAAACGATTCTTCACAGATTACATATCATTTTATTTTATGTTATACTCCTTTGCATTTTCTAAACATTTATTTAAAATGCCGTAGAACAGCTTGACTATCGACAAGTTTTTATGGCGGTGGCTATTATTTTGTTTATACTATAAAACCTGAAAACAGTGTAAAAAAATAGAGAATTTGTGCTTCCTTTTCATACTATTCCCCTCTGAACATTAATGAGAAAATACTTTTCTGCCTGACTTCCATGAGTTGTACCATCCAACAATATCATTGTTTGGGAGCACTCCTACTTCAGTTTTTAAGTAGCTTTTCAAATATTCATACTGTTGATGCACATGCGCAGGATTGTTTTCAAGTGCATAAATTTTCATTAAAGCAAAATGAGCACTTTCTGTTTCTGGGATAATTTTACATATATAACTATACCATAGTTTTGCTTCAGCCATATTTTGATTCTTTTGATAAAATGCCGCAATCTCCAAAGCTTTCGTCAACCAAATCTGCTCCCAATAATATCGTTCTGACTCTGCCCACCAAAAGTCATATCCCTGTAGATATGCACCTCTGTATAAGAACAATACTTGAATATAATTATTAACGGATGTTTCATTCAAAGGTGGTAGCGTTTTAATTTGTTCTTTCCATTCTTCAAAATCTAAAATAATATTCTCTGTTTCTAAAACGTAGCCATCAGAAACATTTTGTAATCTCAAATGTCTATGATACTTTCTCAGTGTTTTTCTTACGTAATAAATTGTTGTATACAACAATGAATTGGCTCTTTCTAATGCTAGGTCAGGCCAAAGTAGCTCAATTAAAAATGATTTTCTGACCATTTTCCCTCTATGATGTAATAAATATAAAAATAATTCCGCTGCTTTTTTCGTTCTCCAGGCAACAAATTCACGTTTCCCTTTAACCGATTCAACCGAGAATTGACCGAGCACATTTACATAAAGTGGTGAATTTTTTTCAATTGTAGATGACTGTAAATTATTATCTATTCGTTCAACTGTTTTTTTCAAACGTTCAGGTGGAATTGGCTTAACTAGATAATCGATTGCATTAAGCTCAAATGCCTTTACAGCATATTTATCATAAGCAGTCACAAAAACAATAAGTAAGTTTGGCTTATCTTTTAAAACTTTTTCAGCCAAACGAATACCATTCATTTCCGGCAACCCTATATCTAAAAATATTACGTCCACGTCCTCTTTAAGAATAGTTTTATGTGCATGGATAGGATTAGTTATTTTACCAATAACATACATTTTACTAATCTTTTTGAGCTGTTGTTCCAAATAGTCTAAAGCCGATTGTTCATCATCCACAATAATAGCCTTCATAATAATTCCTCCATCCATTCAAATTATTTTCACCATTTCCATACTTTATCAACGATTTCTAAACAAAAACTAAAATGTAAGCGTTCAACCAGTTATATAGTCCTAGTTAAATAGCATTATTTACTAATTATATATACAAAAAATAGTTAATAAGGACCATATCGGTTTTAACAGCAAAACTTGTTCTAACAGCATTAAACTTTTTAAAAACATCCTGAACGAAGTAAGCAACTGTTGAAAAACATTTATAAAACTTGTCAACACTGAAGTAGTGGATGCGTTTTAAAAACTTCACTTGATAAATTACCTGTCATGAAAATAATATGCGAGAATGGATAAAGAATATTATAATTTTTTAGATTTAAATTTGGTGAGATGAGATAGATTTTTAAAAAAATGAAGAATCCTGAGGGTAGAAATATATATAAAGGTTTTGTACAATTTTTAAATAATGATAGAATTTTACTAGCAACATATATAAGGCGAATATGCCGTATGAAACTGAAGCTTTATTATGGATACAGTTTCTAAAAACAACCTCGCTCATCTGTTAATTTGGATGAATTGCCAAGGATGTCCACTAGAGGTTTTTCTTTTTATTACATTATTTTGAGCTTTCGACGTCATTATCTTTCCTCCTAGGCACATTTATAATCCTTTACCCTAATAGGTGTTTATGGAAACTTTTAGTAAACTTAAATAAACGAAACATACAGTAAGAGTTTTCATCTAACTCCTACTGTATGTTTCGTTAAACCCATTGAGCAACATTCGTACCATGAATATTACCATTTATATAGGCTTGTTTATGCTTTCTTATAGTAGAAACAAAAAAACATCCAAACTTCGCTTATTACAAGTCTGGATGCTTTTCTACCATTTTATTATTTATTATACGCAACTCGATTAATATTCATTAACTGACGAACACTTACGTTATCCGTAATACTGCTTCCACCAATTGCACCACAGCCCAGTGTTAGGGAAGGAGCTAGATTTGTAGAAAAACCAATTCCCCCAAATGTTCCCGGTGTATTAATCAAAATACGAGAGGCTTTCATACGTAAACCAAAATCTTCTACTAACTCATCATTTGTTGTGTGCAACATAGCTGTATGTCCTGCACCTTCATTTTCTAAAATGGTATTACATGTTGTAACACCTTCATCCCAATCATTTACCGTGTACATTGCTAGAATTGGGGTTAACTTTTCACGTGAGTACGGATTATCAGGTCCTATTGTCGTTTCCTCTGAAATAAGCACACTTGTATCTGCAGGAATGATAATCCCACATAGATTAGCAACTTCTGTAACGGCTTTACCTACAATTTGTGGGTTCATGGTGCCATTTTCTCGCATGATAAAGTGAGATACTTTTTCTGATTCTTCCTGGTTCATAAAATAAGCTTTACGCTTTTTCAATTCCTTTACAACTTCTTCTTTTATACCTTTCTCAACAATAATGGATTGTTCTGAAGCGCAAATCGTACCATTATCAAATGTCTTACTCGTAATAATCCGATCGATTGCTTCTTCGATATGAGCTGATTTTTCAATGAAAGCTGGACCGTTACCAGGCCCCACCCCAATTGCTGGGTTACCTGAAGAATAAGCAGCTTTTACCATTGGTCCACCACCAGTTGCCAAAATTAATGCTGTATCATCGTGTTGCATTAATGCTTGTGTTCCTTCTAAGCTTGGCGACTCAATTACTTGAACTAAACCTTTTGGTGCTCCAGCGTTCACTGCTGCTTCTTCCACAACGCGTGCAGCTTCAACAATACAGTTGACAGCTTTTGGATGTGGTGATAATACAATGGCATTTCTTGTTTTTAATGCCACTAGTGTTTTAAAAATAACCGTAGATGTTGGATTGGTAACCGGTACAAGTGCTGCAATTACTCCCATTGGCACGCCTATTTCAATCACTTTATTCATTTCATCTCGATCAATAACGCCTACGGTTGGTTCATCTTTAATGCTCTCGTATACTTGCTCACTAGCGAATAAGTTTTTCGTCGTTTTATCTTTCACATTACCGAATCCTGTTTCAGTATGTGCTTTATATGCTAAGTCCTCTGCAGCCTCTGTTAGTCGGACAGATATAGCCTTTACTATTTCATTGACTTGTTCTTGGGTGAAACTGGCATATATATGCTGGGCGTGTTTCGCTTTTTGAATTAGCGTCTCTACCTCATATGTTTGTACAGTTTCTTGCACTAAATTTATTGCCATGTTTGACATCCCCTTTTCAATTAATTTCTATACCTCTATGATAAAGCGTTTACAAAAAAACTGTTAGGACTATTTATATTTATTTTTGGACAATTTTGATATTAGTTCATTAATTCACAAATAGATGCATGTATAAACCTAAAATCACCTCCATTATCATGTTATACTTATAATAGAAGAGATATTTCATATTTACACCCCTTCACATTGTTCCCAAAAACATGTATTCTGTATGAATTAGCATGTAGAAGTAGAGTGTTTTGTTCTAAAGATCAGGAGAACCTATAGAGAGGTGATAGCATGTGTCGTGTATTATTAGCTAGTCCCGAACACGCAGACCGTAAATTTCTAAAACAAATTTTTGCAGAACATTTTTTTAATGTCCTATTTCTTGACGATGCCTTATCTGCTGAAAAAGCATATGAACGTTCATTAGAACAACGACCTGATATGCTTATATTAGATGTCAGTGGATCGAGTGAAGAAATTTTTCAATATAAGATAAATATCGTTAAACGCCACCCAAACGTGAAAGTTATTTTAATAGACAATGAGGAAAACTTTAAACATATTCAAACAGCAATTCGTTGTGGAGCAGTTGACTACTTGGTGAAGCCATTAAAAGTCGAAGAATGTAAATCTGCCATTCATCGGGCAATTTTGGCACTAAATCAAGTATCTTTATTAGACTATGAACGTAAATCTGTTACCGATACCATTAAAGAAAGCGCCGCTCAAATGATGCAATACGTCCATGAACATTATTATGAAGAGATTAACTTGGATTCATTAGCAGCATTCATGCATTTAAATAAAAGTTATGTAAGCCGTTTTTTCAAAGAAACCGTCGGCATGTCTTTCGTAAGTTATTTACGACATTATCGGTTAGAACAAGCAAAAAAATTATTGCGCACATCCGATTTAACAGTCACAGAAGTTGCCGAACAAGTTGGCTATCTTGACTTAACCTATTTCAGTAGGATTTTTAAAAAAGAAAACAACCATACACCCAATGAATATAAGCAAATTTTTCAAGGAGAACATGTGCCAGCTGATATTGCTTTTGCAGAGGGACATCATTGAATGATGGATGCCAGTTACACAGAAGAGACACAGCTATAGGACGTGTCTCTTGCTTTATTTAAATAGCCAACCATCCTCGTGTAAAAGGATAAATAAATCTGCATCCAGAAAAGTTCGACCAATACGCTAAGTAATGATTTCTAGTTGATGATCAATTCGATGATATAGCACTTTAAAAGCTAACTTCAAGGAGAAGTATGAAGCATTTTCTAAAGTCTATGAAAAGCTTAAAAGAAGAAAACAGTATCCATTGCTATAATAATATTATAGTTGGGTGAGTGGCCAAAAACCTCCGAGATAGAGAGGAGGCTCGTGATTACTGCAGATATAGCAAATGTTATTATAGATTTTGCATCATTAGCCTTAACATTTCTAATGGTTGTAATTATGATCATGCAAAAAGAGTAATCACCCCTAGCTATCCGGCTGAGTGGGTGATTACCCTTTAAATTCACTATTATAAAACGCTGAACGCTCTTCAAAGCGGACAACTATTTATTGACGTAGGGGTACAAGCACCTGCGACTTTCTTTATATACCCAAGTTATAATATAGTTATGCTTACTTATCAAAAACGGATAAAACACAGTATACTGTGCTTGAAGCATTGCCTTTTCAACAACATAGTCAACATTTAGTTCAGAAATAGCCCTTTCGCCACTCTGAACTATTTTTCTTCCATCACATCCGCCGTATCTTCTTCGTCAGCAAATAGATCAATTATTTTCCCAAAAACGTATAGTAGAAAAACAAATACCAAGCCTATGATTGTAGCTCCAATAAAATTCGTATCTAGTCGTTCAGAATAGAGGTTAAACGCATTCATATACACACTAAAAACCGTTAAGAAAATAATCCATTCCTTCAAACTGCTAGGGCCAATGTCATCCAAAGAACGAAACTTTTTATCTTTTCGATCAATGAATATCGCAGTTTCAATGATTGCTACCATGAATAAGCTTAACAGTGTGAAGCCTGTAAAAAACCAGAAGTTCCCCCAGAAGTCTTCATAAAAATGAAAATCAATGAACGGTATTACTTGAGCAAGGTAAATGACAGCAAAGGAAATAACAAATGGTATGGCTATAAACAAAGTTGCTAAAATAATCACCATGACTAGTAATAGCATATTCGCCAAAATCAACCCGATATCTACTTTCTTTTTATTGTTTCCCATATTCATGCCCCTTTCATGAGAAAACTTTGAATATCGTAAAGTCTTTTTGGCGATAGCTTACGTAGTTTTGCTTCCACTATAGGAAAGTTAAGATATATCACAAAGCCCCTTGTTAGCTTAAAAATAACGGCGAAATCTTTTCTGCATTTGAACTTATATACTGATACGTATTTACTAACTACTTTGTTTCGTGAAGTTTCATGTTCTCTTATATTCTTCCGCCGTTTAACTGGTTTGGACGCACTGACTTTATTCCAATTAAAAAACAGTTCTGTACAATGAGAAGAAACTTCTTCAACCTATCTCTGTATTAGGAAAACTTTGCTTGTCTCCAAGTTTTATAGTGAATGCTGTAGTTTTTCTTATACTATAAACCTATAAACTTCTATACTTTCCTAAAGTATAAAAAAGCTTCTCCTTTGCTTAGAATACCAATTTTATAAAAGGTGGTGGGGCTACTTGCGACAATCCATTAAGAATCAACCAGATAAAATAAAGATATTGAGGTTGTAGCAACGATTATTAATGGTGAAAAAGTTTTTGATATCACTTTATCCTAGAAGTGAATTTTCCATCAGTGTGAGTTCTCTTTGATCCACACGGATAATTAAACAAAGAAGCCACCATCGTAGGCAGGCTTCTATGATGCTACTTCTAAACGAAATCTACATTTCATATAAAACAAAGCTAATTCTGAATGTACGTATCAAATACTTCGCCAAAATCCTTTTGCGTATTTTCATCATATGTTGATGTATACCATTCAAATGCAAATTTAGTAGCTTCTTCAAATTCTTTGGATATCATTCCCTCTTGAAAACGGTTATCGTTAAATAAAGATTGAGAGACTTGTAAACTATCTTTAGCAAATTTTTTCTTCCGCTCATTCGAATCTTGTATTTGCGAAATGGTTACCAATGATTTGTATAAATCTGCAATTGCTTCGCCTTCTTTTTTACTAATATCAACAGAAATTGGCATCTTGCCAATGGAGAATTTAATTTCTAAATCCAAATCCACAGTACCTGCTGTTTCTACAGATACATCGCTAATGGGATGTTGATAGTAATCATAACGATAAATGTTACGTTTACTACTTGATGCTTTTTCGCCATCAAGGTGAATTAACGCAAAGTTTGTAAAGCAATACTCATCTGATTTTGACTTAATGAGAAAGTGAATCTTCTCTCCTTTCTCATGTAAAATATAGTCATCTGACTCTGTCTTATCAAAATCCTCTGGAGAAATGATTTTTCCGATATCGCTTAAACCTAAAGCATCGCTTGCAATTTTCTTAAACATCGTTGTTGGCCTCCTCAAAATTTGTCAAAGCACTATCTCTTTCATCATAACTTATCCACACAGAAACAGAAACCTTTTTGGCAATATAGGAACGCATAAAATTATTATGGCTAAACAAAACAACGGCTTTCTAAGGGAGTTTGTCAAAATCTACTTCTATAGAACACTAAGATGCCACAAAGTAAGCTTTCAACCAGTCTGTATACGTTTTAATATTAGGAATATTAATTTGTTCCCACGGCAAATACTTCATGGCATGGGAAGTATTAAATAACACAACCTCATCATTGGAAGTAACCCATCCTCTCTCAACTAAACGTTGAAAGCCAGCCCATGTTGCTGCTCCTTCAGGCGATGAGGATATACCTTGCTTTCCAAATGATTGCTGAGACTGCTTAATTTCCTCTTGAGTTACTGCTATAGCTTTTCCACTTGACTCAGAAAGAATGGAAACAATTAATTCACCGTCAGGAGGGCTTGGGACGCGCATACCAGTAGGTGCCGAATCAACGTTTTCCGCTTGCGCTTTAAACTTCCTACCACTTTCACATGTATCAACAATTGGTTGGCACCCAGCTTCTTGTACGCTTACCATTCGAGGTAAATCTCCTTCAACAAGCCCTAATCGCTTTAATTGTTTAAATGCTCTCCACATACCTATTATTCCTGATCCTCCTCCTGTAGGATAAATAATAATGTCTGGCAATTTCCAGTTTAACTGTTCCGCTAATTCTAACCCCATTGTTTTCTTTCCCTCAGCTCTTCCTGGCTCTTTAAGTGTACCAACATTATGCCAACATTGATCAGCTTGTCCAACTGAAATAATCTTCCCTGCATCGTGAATCAACCCATCTACTAGAAAAGTGTTAGCGCCATATTGAACACATTCATCTACAATTAAACCTGGACAGTCGCTTGGTACAAATACATGTGATTCCATACCGGCATAACTAGCATATGCTGCTAGCGCAGAAGCAGCGTTACCATTTGAATTAACAGCAACTTTCTTAATTCCATATTCCTTTGCAATAGACAAAGCTGCGGAGAAACCTCTTGCTTTAAAACTCCCAGTTGGGTTCTGTTCTTCTCTTTTTACCCATAATCTTTTTGCAGGGAATTTTTTCTCAGCCTCTTTCATTCGTACAAGTGGTGTCCATCCTTCCCCTAAAGAAACAATATGCTTTTCGTCTTCTAACGGCAATAACTCCTTGTATCTCCACATCGTAGCAGATCTTTCTTTTAAGCTATCCTTTGTTAAAGTATGACCAACATGTTCCATATCATAATCTACTAAAAGTGTTCCTTCACATGTACATTTCGTTTCTTTAAGACTAAAAGCAGAAGTTTTCCCGCAATTACTACAGCTAAACCAAAACTTCATATTATTGTTCCTCCTCATTTTTATAAGGATCTTTTTGATTCGCTAATGCTATATTTCTAGTAATTGTTTTGTTTTTTAGTAGTGATTGTTACTCCTTTTTCTCAATAGCGAAACCAAATAGTAAACTAAGACAATTTTCTGTCATATAACTTTATACGCTTTGATTTTGTGGCCAATACAAATCATGCTCTTCCACTTCGGTTATTTTATTTTTCTCATCAACAAATACTACTTTTGGGTTTAATGATTTGATTTCTTCGTCAGTCATTAACCCTAAGCTTAATATGATAACAATATCACCAGGTGAAAATAAGTGAGCTGGAGGACCATTTAAACAAATCCTACCTGATAATTCTGGAGCTGGTATAGCATAAGTTTTCCATCTAGTTGCATTTCGCAAGCTTGTGACTTGAACCATTTCATACGGTTTAATATTTGCTTCTTTCATTAGTTTAGAATCGATTGTAATACTACCCACATAATCCAATTCAGCTTCTGTAACAGTTGCTCGATGAATCTTCCCTTTGCACATCATGCGATACATGATTATTCCCTCCTTTTCTTCATGGTACAATACTGTTTTTTATAAATCTATAAAGTCATAACGTCCGAACCAGTTGATAATACTAGTAATAGTAGTATTATTTTAATTAATATTGCATATAATGGAAGCTTGATGGTATGCCAAGTTTTCATTATAGTAAAGCGTAAAATATTTTCTTTTAGTGCGTCTTCAAAAAGAAAAAACAGGCTTGGTTGATGTAACGGCGTGAGAGCAACTAGAATCACGATAGTACTAAGTGAAAAGCTTAACTGCTTTATAATTTTCTGCGTTGAAAGCACTTAGTCTTTTAAAAAATGGACAGAAATGTTAAAATAAAAAAATAAATCGCATAATTTCTGTTTGCTCCATACTTCCACATAAAAATACTTATTCTCAAACTCTCCTTAGACTTAGGATATATAATTACAAGAGATAGCATTTTGTTGGATTAAAACCCTAGCAGTTCTTATTTTTATTACTAAATCTTCCAAAGAGGTGATATAATGATTATTCCATACAACCAACACCATCCCTTTGTTCATGATAGCGTTTTCGTAGCACCAGGTGCATACTTAATTGGCGATGTAACTATTGGGGAAGAATCTACTATTTGGTTTAATACCGTCTTAAGAGGGGATGAGGATGCCATTACAATAGGGGAAAAGTGCAGTATTCAAGACAATTCTACTATCCATTTGTTTAAAAATTGTCCTGTGGTTGTAGAAGATGAGGTTACAGTGGGACATAATGTTATTTTACATGGTTGTAAAATAGGTAAAAGATCCATTATTGGAATGGGATCTACCATTCTAGATCATGTAGAAATTGGCGAAGAATGCATCATAGGAGCAAACACCCTTATACCACAAGGTAAAAAAATACCTTCACGTTCCCTGGTAGTCGGATCTCCGGGTAAAATCGTTCGCGAAATAACTGCAAAGGATCTTGAGCTTATTCAATTATCCATTGATACATATGTACAAAAAGGGAAAGATTTCAAACAAATACTGAAAAAATAAACCATTGCTGTTGGGAGGTATCCCCTCCCAATACATTATGCGTCAACTTAACACTATACCACCGGTTAACTCCTACAAAAGTTTTTCCATACTAAGCTTTAATATCTGTTTGGCATCTCTTACCATCGTTTCTACTAATTCCTCTACAGTTGGACAATCATCAATCAAGCCGGCTATTTGTCCACCATTAATAAAACCATTATCCAAATCGCCTACTATCGCCCCTAATTTATGGTGATCTTCGGTTGTTTTCTCTATAAACAAATTAGGGTTCTCATGATTCATTTCGAGTTCTGCCAACTTATGAACATAGTTTGTTTTCATTAATCTACGAATATGATGATATCTTCTTCCAACAATAATTGTTGATTCATCCGTAGCATGAATAATTTTCTGTTTATAATTATCATGATAAGGTGATTCCTTCGTAGCAATAAAACGCGTTCCCATTTGTACACCTAGCGCCCCTAACGATAAAGCCGCCGCCAAACCTTTACCATTAGCAATTCCTCCCGCTGCGACAACGGGTACACTTGCTTTTTCAACAACTTGGGGAATAAGTGTCATTGTAGTACTTTCATTTAGTGCATTAATCCCAGCAGCCTCATATCCTTCACAAACAATAATATCCACCCCAGCAGCTTCAGCTTTTTTGGCTTGGCTTACGGTGGAAGAGACACAGATAACCGTTATATCATGCTCTTTGAACAATGAAACAAATGGTGCTGGGTTGCCTGCAGATAAAGAAACGACAGGAACCTTTAAGTCAATTAATTCCTGAATTAATTGTTCTGTATGCGGATGAACAGATATAGGAACATTTACACAATAAGGCTTTGATGTTCTTTTCATCATTTCTTTTATTTTTGTTAAAACCTCTTCAACTGGCATATTCCCTGCCCCTATTGTCCCTAAGCCACCAACATTCGAAACCGCTGCTGCAAGCCCAGGATCACTTATATTTCCCATCCCTCCCTGTAAAATAGGATAAGTAATATTTAGTCGTTCCGTTAACAAATTGCCCAATTTACTCCTCCTTCGCAATGGTTTGTTTTTGCCTTGGACAGTTATCATATCCTGCTAAATAAATCGCTCTGAAAAAAGCATTCGCTTTTTTTGCAAGAATTTGATAATACTCATTAAATAACTTCGCCGCACGTTCACCTAACCATTTCTCTGGCAATAATTCTTTTGGAATACCTGGATCGACAAACAACGATTTCCGATAGTAATGAACAAGTAAAGTTCGTTCTACAAAACAGTCTTGATCACTCATGTCCCCACGTTCTATCTTCATGGCATTGGCAATCATTTTTTCCTCATACGCATGAATAAACTTTTCGTATAGCATATTTATATGATCTATATCCCAACAGCTGCGTATGATTTGTTTATTCGCTTGGAAACCTTTATTTTTAGCTTCAAAAAAATAAACATCTTCTTTAATATCATATTTATCAATAATGTCATAAATTTGCTCTTTTAACGGATTCGGTGTAATCCAAACGCCATTGGAAAGTAAGCCAAAACCGCTCCAAATCAGTTCTTTACGCAATTCATCGCGAATATGCCTTCTTTCTTCAGGAATGGTGTACAGTAGCGTCCGCCATTTTCCATCCCACTCCGCAGGCTCCATTCTATAAATACGACCGGCCGCTTCTTCCATTCTTTTTTTTCCACGCTCGGTCAATGAATAATAACTTTTGTTTGCTTCCTTACGACTGACAACCCATCCCTGCTTACTCATTCTAGAAACAGCTGATCTTATAGACTGTTCATTATGGTCAAATGGCTCCAATAATTTAATTAAACTACCAACCCATATTTCATTACCGTAGTATCGAATATAGTCTCCAAATAACGTAAAAATCATTGAACGTGTGTTTGGTTTGCTTTGCACGATTATCATCCTTTGCTAGTATGAAACTGTATTATCTTCTAAATAGATTATGGAAGGAACACGTTCAATGCCTCTATTCATTCACCGATAAATTTAGGGGATCTTTTTTCATAAAATGCGGTCAGCGCTTCGACCCGATCTTTCGTTGGAATCGTTAAGTGATATGCACTTTCCTCTATTTTTATCCCTGTTTTTAAATCCGTGTCCATCCCTTGTTGAATAGCAAACTTTGCTTGCCGAATGGCGATTTGCGGCATACGCACGATAGACTTAACAAATAATTCACAGCTTTCAAAAAGTTCTTCTTGTTCCACTACTTGATGAACAAGACCATACTCCAAAGCTTCGTTAGCATAAATCTGTTTTGCCGTTAAAATAAATTCCATTGCTTTTGCTTGCCCTATTAATCTAGGAAGTCGTTGCGTACCACCAGCACCAGGTATAATCCCCATACTTGTTTCTGTTAACCCCATTGTCGCATAAGAAACAGCTATGCGAAAGTCACATGCAAGCGCAAGCTCCAACCCACCTCCCAAAGCATATCCATTTATTAACGCAATGGTCGGTTGAGGAAGATTGGCAACTTGTTCAAACACAGAGCTAATTTTTTTAACGTTACGAATAACTTCCTTGTTTCCTAATTGTCTACGTTCTTTTAAATCTGCTCCTGCACTAAAGGCCTTCTCACCACTACCTGTAATGACTACCGCCCAAATATCGTGATTCATCGACAAATCTTCTATAACACGCTCTAACTCTAGTAATGTAGAATAATTAAAGCAATTTAACACTTCAGGTCGATTTATCGTGACATAGGCAATTCGTTCTTTTGTCTTTAATAAAACGTTACTCATTTTTTCTCCCCCTAACTTACCATTTTTCAATAACTGTCGCAATTCCTTGCCCCACACCAATACACATTGTAGCAAGCGCATATTTACTATTACGACGGTTCATTTCATGTAATAAAGTCGTAAGAATTCTTGCTCCACTAGCTCCTAATGGGTGACCAAATGCAATTGAGCCTCCGTTAACATTAACTATTTCCGGATTTAATTCAAGTTGTTTCATACATGCAATCGACTGGGATGCAAACGCTTCATTCAATTCAACTAAATCTACGTTTTCTATTTGTAGATTAGCTCGTTGCAATGCTTTTTTGGATGCTTCAATAGGGCCAATACCCATGATAGAAGGCTCTACTCCCGATGTTCCACTCGCTATGTAGCGTGCCATAGGCTTCACACCTAATTGCTCCGCTTTTTCTTTGCTCATTAATAACAACGCCGATGCCCCGTCATTTATTCCAGATGCATTACCTGCTGTAACCGTCCCTCCACCAAATAATGGTTGTAAGCTAGCTAGTTTTTCTCGAGTTGTTGCGGGGCGTGGATGTTCATCTTTATCGACAACCTTTTCTTCTCCTTTAAACATATATTTTACTGAAATAAGTTCATCATAAAACTTATTCGCTTCTATTGCTGCTTTAGCTTTCATCTGACTAGCATAAGCAAAATCATCTTGTTCTTCTCTTGTTATCTGAAATTGTTTTGCCACATTCTCTGCCGTTTGTGGCATGGAATCAGCACCATACATTGCTTCTAGCCTTGGATTAGTGAAACGCCAGCCAATCGTAGTATCTAGTAAAATCTTATTTCCCCGTTGAAAAGCGAATTCTGATTTAGGTAAAACATACGGTGCTCTTGTCATGCTCTCTGTTCCACCAGCAATATAAATATCCCCATCTCCAACCATTATTGCGCGTGCCGCCATATGAACAGCATCCATTCCTGAACCACAAAGGCGATTTACGGTTGTACCAGTTACACGAACAGGGAGCCCAGCAAGTAGGAGAGCCATACGAGCAACGTTTCTATTTTCTTCCCCAGCACCATTTGCATTACCTAAAATCACTTCGTTAATGGCATCTATGGGTAACTTTGGCTGTCTATCAATGATCGCTTGAATGACAACCGACGCTAAATCATCTGGACGTACATATTTTAATGAACCGTTGTATCTTCCTATTGGCGTCCTTACTGCATCAACGATAACAACTTCTTTCACTTCTCACTCCCTCCTTCATACACATAGACACCTTTTCCTGTTTTTTTTCCTAATCGCCCTGCTTTTACATACTGTTCTAAAAGCGGTGCAGGACGGTATTTATCCCCTAACTTCTGATGTAAATACCGAAGATTATGAAGTCTTGTATCTAAACCAACTAAATCTCCTAATTCAAATGGTCCCATTGGATAATTCAATCCGAGTTTAATCGCTTTATCAATTTCTTCCGGGGTACCAAGTCCTTCCTGGAGCATATAAAATGCCTCATTGCCTACTAAGCAACTAATACGACTTGTAACAAACCCAGGGAATTCTTGAATTGTCACCGTTTCTTTACCCAGTTTTTCAGCAACGTTTTCTGCTATTTTTACTGCTTCATCACTTGTTTCCAAACCACGAACAATTTCAACTAATGGCATTTTATGAACTGGATTAAAAAAATGCATAGCAATAACGAAATCGGGTTTGGTTGTGTATGAAGCTATCTCCGTTGGACTCATGGTCGACGTATTTGTAGCAAATAAACAATTTCTTGGTGCATGGCGATCAAGTATGGAAAAGATATCTTTTTTAATCTCTATTCTTTCCGGAACAGCCTCAATGATAATGATGGCATCTTTCACCGCTATTTCTAAATCTGTTTCATAACGAATGCTATCCTTTCCTGCTATCGCCTTTGCCTCTGTTATCTTTCCATTAGCTATTCCCTTTTCATACAATACATCTATCTCTTGTTTCGCTTTGACAAGGACTTCTTCTTTTACATCCACAAGCTTAACAAAATAACCACTTAATGAAGCAACATAAGCAATTCCCCTTCCCATTACCCCTGCGCCTACAACCACAAAATATCCACGCATCGAAATCTTCTCCTTTTCTGCTATTTGAAATAAAAAGCGAACTTTTCAGAGCATGTGTATGAACCATTGCAGTTACATCGCATCTATTTTTATAAACAATGGAATGCATTTGAAATTCACTCGAAGGCTTTAACTCACCTTCCACCACATTACCATACAAATCCATAATAATAATATCTTGCTCCCTCAATTGATGATAATCGATTCCACTTGGTGTAATCCCCATTAGCCCAGCTTCTTTATCAAAGATACTAATATTCCCACCAGTTCCAACCGTTAAGCCAGCATCAATCAATTTCTTTCCATATGCAACAATTTGTTTTCGTTCTTCTTTTAAATATTTCATTAGTAACCCTCCACATATATGTTATTTTACCTAGTTATTCTTTTTCATACCTTTGTTGAAGTAACCCTTTAAATGAGCTTGCTTTATTAGGGTATCTTCTTCTGTGTAAATATTGAGCTATCATTGCTAAAATCACAGCTAAGATAGTAGGAACTATCCATTTCGTAAACACGGAAATAATTAAACATAACGCCGAAAGAAAAATGCATATGTTTAGCAAAAGCTCTTGCTTATTCATCTAAGTTATAGTTCAAAGATTTATTTTTAATCGTACAAATACCTAACTTATCAAATAATAACGCTTTTTCAGCAATGTATGCATTGTATTCCAAACGTCCAAGATTATCATAAGCTTTTATTAAATTAGTATCCGTAATTAACACGCCATGCTTATTCAATAACATAACGTTTGTTATTGAATCTAAAGCTTTATTCTCCATATGATGTTTAACTGTATCCGCTAAATCTTTTGAAGTCGCAGGAGCAAAATCTAAACATGGTATATCGCCAAACTTTTGCGTTGATTCTGTTAAATTAGGCATATCCATTCCCATTGTCGCAAACACCATTGATTTAAGTGCGTGTGCATGAAGTACACAGCCAATCTGTTGATTGTGTTTATAACATGCCATATGCATATTAATTTCTCTTGTAATTTTCCCGTCACCTTCGACAATATTTTCATCCATATCTACCACTAAAACTTGGTATGGGGAAATATTACAATGGTATTCTTGAGACATATGGGTTGGTGTCATAATAATATGTTGATTATTCACCCTAACGCTAACATTGCCACCAGCTGTATTTGTCTCATAGCGAGAGAACATGTTTCTCACAATTTTAGCCAACTGTTCTCTTTCTCTTTGATACAACAATCTTATCGCCACCTTATAATTGAGTGATTTTTACTTGTTGCTCTCATTTCATTGCCGCCTTCACATCAAACGTCGAATCCTATATAAATATAATTTAGTACTTTCTATCCTTGTGCCTTTAATTCTTCTGTTCTCTTCAACATTTCTTTTCGATACAGGATAAAACCTAATACCCATACAGCAGCTAAAGCCAGTCCAATTATGCTAAAACTACCAAGCTCCGTTAAAATATACCGAAATACTGGGTACTCCACTGTACTCCAAGTAATTTGCTGACCCGCTTCTAATTCAACGGCTTTGGTTGAATGGGCTAAATCTGTCATAATATCAGCAAAATAGGTAGCAGCATACAGAAATATTGGTGTAGTAATTGTACAGATTACTAACATCCGTAATAAGTTTCCACCTGTTACAATTAATGCGGGTACCGCTAATCCAATGTTTAAGATTCCCGCGAAAGGTAGAACTGCATTTGCTGGTAATATAAGAGCAAAGAATAACGTAATTGGAACTAAAATAGTCATTACTACCCATGCCTCACTAGATCCAGCTAGTATTGGCCAATCAAGCCCAATAAAAATTTCTCTACCTTTAAAGCGTTTCTTCATATAATCATTAATTGCTTCTGACAATGGAGATAACGCTTGCATAAATAGTTTAGCTACCATCGGGAATAATGTTAGCGCAGCAGCTGCTTGCATAGACAAAATGAGTGAGTCAGCGATGGAATAACCAGCAGCCAATCCTAAAAGCAACCCAATAATAAAACCCATTACATGATTTTCCGCAAAAATACCAATTTTGTCTCTTAAAGCATTGGCATCCATCTCTTTATTAAACACTTTAAATTTCCGTAACATCCAATCAATTGGCATTAGTAATGTACCGATTAAAAAAAAGTTATGAGAACTTGTAACTCCCGGAATATTAGTCAATGTCTCAATTTGTTTTTGGTTCAAATCAGCAAATACCAATTCAAAAATGATTACTATAGCTGAACCAATAAGAGCGACATACATACTTCCTGTTACACCGTATATAAGTACAGCTGTAAAAATCTTCCCCCATACGTTCCATAAGTCAACATTCAACGTTTTTGTCTTATTTATCAGTAGCATCACTCCATTAATAACAAGCTGAATAGGGAATAGAAGAAATGCATATGGCCAAGCCCAAGACAATGAAGCGGCGGTCGTCCATCCCCCATCAACAGCAGTTAATTCAATGCCTGTTCTCTCTGCTAAAGCTTGCGCAGCTGGTGTTAAAGCATCAAGCATGAAGCCAATTACAAGATTCATTCCTAAAAAAGCTACACCTAAAGTAATGGCTGCACTTAAAGCATTTTTAAATTTCATTTTTACAAAAATACCAATTAATAACATAACTGCCGGAACAAATACAGAAGCACCTAAATCTAAAATATATGAAAATATTGTGTTTAGCAGTTCCACCATTTAACCTCCTCGTATAGATAAAAGTTACTATAATTCGACCAGACTATTTCGTCTCTTCGATAAATTAAAACGCTATTTACTTTAATGCATCTAGCAATTTTTGTGTTTCTTCTTCCATTCCCATACCGGTTAAAAAGGCTATTCCATTTAGAGTTGGAATATCATATTCTTCTGTATTTTTTGTAATTGAAATATACACATCGCTGGTCTTTATATACTGATCTAACGACTTAATATCAACTGCTTCTACACTTGCTCGAACACCTTTTTCTTCCAAAATTGACTTTACTTTTGATGCTACCGTCTGACTAGTCGCTACCCCTGAACCACAAGCTACAATTACTTTTTTCATTTTTCATCTCTCCTAAAATTGTTTTTTAAAAATGCAAGCATCTCTTTCTCATTTGAAATAGATTGAAATGTATGAACAAATTGCTCATCCTTGAACTTATCAATAATCACTGAAAGTAGACCGACTTGTTTTGCTGGGTCCTTTATACCAAGCATAAATATGATATTTACTTCAAGCCACGTGTCCGTAGTTGCCATTTGCAAAAATTTCATTGGCTTGTTAGCCTTTACAACATATATAAATGGCTTTGTAATATGCTTTGTATCCGTATGTGGTATAGCTAACAATGCTTTTCCTGTAGACAATCCTGTTGGAAATTCTTTTTCTCTTTCGATGATTGCTTGATTAAAAGTATCCTCTACATAACCGTTTTTTATTAAATCATGACTAAGCGCTACAAACATATCATCCGACGAATGAAATTCAGTATTTAGTTTAATTAGTTCTTTCTGAAATAAAGTTTCGAAACCCATCTTCTGCTCCTCCTAGATTGTTAAGAATACTCTGGATGGTAAATATATTATCTTCCTTCATCATTTCACACATGACGTTTTTATCCATAAATAAATTGTTTAATCGAATTAAAGTTGGTACGTGATCATTATCAACAGAAGGAGCTAACGCTACAACTATCTTTACTTCTTCACCAGTAGGGGTAAATACTGGTTTTTTTAGAATATTAATTTGGAAGTCCTTTTTTTTCACCCCATATTCTGTTGCTGCATGAGGCAAATAAACATTCGCAGCAATTAACATCTGCTCATAATTATGGCAGAAAATCGTTTTAGTTTTATTGATATATTTTTCTGTAATACTATTTCTTCTTAAAAGAGGTAACATGGAACGATCAACAATTTCCTCCCAATTCACATCCTCTTTCATAATGCTTATATGGTCGATAGAAAATTTAAAGTGCTCCAATGAATTGTTCAAATAATCACAAGTTGTTTGATTTACTAAGACGGAACCAATTTTCTTAGAAACAACATCCAAATATTGTGTTGGAACGTAAGGTTGAATTAACTTTACCAGTGAATGCACGAATCTATTACTATCACTTTTCATCTCATTTCGCACCTTACTTCTTAATTCCATCCTACTTTGGCTATCTAAAATTGGTGGAACAATAAAAGTGGTTCGATGATCATTAATTGGAATCGTTGTAAAAATGAAATCAACCTCGTATCCACCTTTTTTAAACTGTCTAACTGCATAAGCACCAATAAAGTCTATTCCTGGAAACATGGATTGTAATGTCACTAATAATAGTTTAGATATGGATGTTCCGCTTGGACATAGCACTACAGCTTTAAAAATGGTTTCTGTCTCTTCTGTTTCATAGATCCAACTTAAGACAATCATGCATAGGTAAACAATTTCTTCTGTAGACATCTCCCTATGAATAATATCTTCAAAAGGTTTAACAGATTTTTTTACTATACGATAGATTTCTTGATATTGAGCTAAAAATTCTTTTGTTAGTGGGTTATTAATTTGAAAACCAAGCAAACTTCGGTAAATAGCAGGTCTCATATGAAGAAGTACTTTATGCTTTAATTCTTTTCTACGATACATATTAATAGCCAAATTCACTTCAATATTGTCAATAAAATGATCCGTTGCTTGAGATACCTCGTCCCCATCTGTAATAAATAGCGCTGACTCTACCATATTGGATGCTAATATTTGTAAGGATAAGTAAAGCAAATCGCTTTGTGTTAAATCATTATAATCCCAAAACATCTGCTGTATTTCAGGAAACTCTACAGTGTTTTTAATATCATAGCTCTCTATTTTAAAGGACCAATTACGATTGAATTTGCTCGCCCTTTTTAAAACAAAGTGAATAATATATGGAAGTTCATCTAATTGTTCATCGGTTAATGTTATACCGATTCTACTCTCTACTCGCTCCAGTCTTTTTTGCAACCGAAATATTTCTGAACTATCTACAAAATTCTTTTCTTCCAACAGTATTCGCCCTGCCGAGGACCGAAGCACGTTTTTCACTGCTGTTACTAATACATTTCTTATTGTAAACTCTGAACCTTTCATAAAATAACCTAACTTGCGAGAATAGTCCACTTCAATTCCTTTTAAACGTAAATTTTCTTTCAGTGGTTTCATATCATTTAATATCGTATTTTTACTCACTAAGCATATGTCTGCTAATTCCAGTAAGGATAAATATTTTTTATCCACTGCTAATGCAATAAGAATCAAATGGTAGCGAATTTCAAATTCATGTTGACTAAATAATTTTTCTCTATCTAGAAAAAATTTCTTATAGCAGATCATCTTACCAACTTCAGACATATAGACTACTTCATCACTTGAAATAATGACATCTTTTTTGAAAGATTGATTCATATCTTTCATTATGTTCATAACTTCATGCTTCGTAAATTGGAACTCGGTTATTAATTCATTGCATCCCACACTTTCTTTCAGTATTAGGTATTTAATAAATCTTCTTTTAACGCCTTCCATCCTTTCACCTCCTTTCCTCTAACAAAAGCGTACCATAAGAAATAAGTCTATTTTCGACAATCTATCACAAAACAATTAAAGCGCTTTCGCTTCTTTTGTGATGAACCTCGTTTTCTTTTCGTTATATTTCCATTCATATAGTCACTGAAATACAAAAACAGTCTAAATATATTCTTAGAAAAACTTGGCTTATCGCCAAGCCTTATGGCGAAAGGCGTAGTTTTTCTTATACTATGAACCTTTACACTTTTATACTTTCCTATAGGGAAATTAAAACAGCGTCAACAAGGCAATCTTACTAAGCCTCGTTAACGCTGTTTCTCTTCAATATCCATTTTATCCTATCATCTACTTCTTTTGTTTTGCGCATCCCTACTTTTTCCAGCACGCTTATGGATGGCAAATTTGTAACCAAGCATTCTGCATGAATTTGCTCTACAGAAGCGAAAGCAAAGGCCCAATCTATAAGCGCTCCAACAGTTTCTGTCGCATATCCTTGATTACGAGCATGATCCATGATTCCATACCCAATTTCTACCGATCTTAAATCCAGCATTACCAATCAAAAGTGTATTCTCTTTATTACAAATCAACCACGGTCCCCAGCCAATTGACTTTGATCTTCTTGCAACTTTTCTATGTGTTGATAGATATGGTTACCAACACTTTGCTCTCGTTCTAAAACCATTTTTACGTTTTCCTCTGTACAAGGAACTAATAAAAGTCGTTTCGTTTCAATTTTCATGATTCCCTCCAATAACAACAAAAGGAGCTAAATTACGAATATACAAGTTGCATGACTTCATCTATTAGATGATCAGGTTTTTCTTCCGTCAATTGTTCTCTTTTATGACTCCCCCAAGTCACTCCACATGATGAAATAGCAGCAGCTTTAGCCATTTGTAAGTCATATATAGCATCTCCTACCATAACCGTCTCTTCCTTTTTTAAATGATACTGTTCAACGATGTTTAAAATACCGTCAGGATGCGGTTTATAATGAGATACTTTGTCCGATCCTATAATATCATGAAAATAAGTATCTATGTTTAAACTTTGTAGATTCCGTTTTAGTACATCTGTCTTTTTACTTGATAAAACAAATAACAATTTTTCCTCTAAAACCATTTTATGTAACACTTCTGGTATATTCTTAAAAACGGTTAGTAAATCGCTTTCTAACTGTTTATACTGTTCACGGAAAGTTTGCAATAAAAGCTTATACTCATCTTTCAATAACTCTCGATCTGCCATTTTTTTAAAAGATGTTTCAATTGGGATTCCCATATAGTGTTCGATAGTATTCGCAGACGGTATATGTAGTCGTAACGCTTTAAAAGCATTCTGTGTTGCTAATACACTGCATTGCTTTGAATCTGCCAAGGTTCCATCAAAATCAAATATAATATTTTTATAGTTCAATTTATATACCCCTCTCTTCATCCATAAACCTCAGTTATTTGTTTGCCGTATATTTGTTACTCCCTGGACGTTGCTTTATGTTGTTCCAAGCTTTAATTGCATCTTCCCTACTTTTTCCTTTATTAGCCGGATCTGCAAAAAAGTCACGAATAAATTGATTATATTCAAATTGTGGAGCAATCGTTTTCTTGTATGACGGATCTTTCTTTCGCTCTCCCTCCTCATACCACGCTTGAACAACATCATGATACGTGTTACCGACATTTTCTTTAAAATAGTTTTGAATATACGTAGAGAAGTGAAAATTCGGGATAATTGTTTTAAAAAAAGCCCGCACATGCTGACTACAACGATGATTTTCCGTAATTACAGTATCTAAGCTTAATTCGTCTTTTGTTTTTGCTTTTTTAGTACCGCTTCTTTTTCGGATTGGCTTTTTTACCTCACCTGTACGCAAGAAAGTTTCAATGCGGTCTGTAAGTTCTAATTTCGATCCCGAAGTACGAATGCCATTTTGCTTACAAAATAATTGTAACTCTTCTTTTAACCAATAGTAGTCTTTGAAAGTTTGTACATGAATATCTTTCGTTAATGCTGGTCTCAATTTTCCACCTCCTAACGATTACATCTATTATAGAACATTCGTTGCTTTATATCCACCCGCTATAACAAATACAATTAGTATTAGAACAAAGGCTCGGGGCGCCCGTTTAGCAACGTAGCGAGTGGAGCGAATCAACTGAAGTTTTAGGAATCACGGTGAGGCACGAACCCATGATGACTTATCGTAGGGCGGATTCATGAAGTCGCCTAGTTGCTGGGCGATGGAGCGGGACGTGGCTCATTCGGTTATTTGGTTATCCCATAGCATCAAATTTTTATACTTTCTTATCTCTTGAAAAATAAAGTTGACTTTGTATGACACTATGATATGCTTCAAGTATAGTATTTCTACTAGGGGAGCCCCACTGGCGGCTGAGACAACGACCCTTAGAACCTGATCTGGTTTGTACCAGCGGAGGGAAGTGGAAAACTACTTAACAGCGTTATCTGTTTCATGTTTATATGTATGGACAAAAAGTCCTTTTACACAGATAGGTTGCGTGTATTAAGTATATCCCTTTCTTCCTCGAGCAATGAAAACATGTATGTATGAGGAGGAATTTTTTTATGTCATTTACAGACACATTACGAGAAGTAACCGCAAAGAGTTGGGAGCAAAGTGTAAAACATCCATTTGTAAAAGGGATTGCCAAAGGTGATTTATCCCTAGACATTTTCAAGTATTATATTTTACAAGACATTTATTACTTGAAGCACTATGGAAAAGTCCATGCCTTGGCAGCTACATTAGCTGAAGATTTTCAAGTAACAGCTATGCTAGCTGACAAAGCAAAAGGAACTGCACAAGCAGAGCTAACCGTTCATAAACAGCATGCAGAAATCTTAAACATCACAGATACAGATTGGGATAATTTCAAACCAGCCCCAACTGCTTACGCCTATACATCACACTTATATCGCGCTGCAGCATCTGGAAGCCTAGGTCAAGCTATTGCAGCCATGTTGCCTTGTTATTGGTTATACGCAGATATCGGAAAAACGTACGAAAATGCAAAACCAACCGAAAAAATCTATCAAAATTGGATTGCTACCTATGCAAGTGATTGGTTTCAAGATTCAACCAATGAACAGATTCATTTGCTTAATCAAATTGCATCCGAATCTACGGAGAAGCAAAAAGAAAAGATGAAAGAGCAATTTATCATTGCTAAAGAATACGAGCTTGCCTTCTGGGAGATGTCCTATATAAAGGAAAATTGGTTCTCTGACAGACATTGGCATGAGCTTTCGATGGCTTAAATAAATACAAAATCAGTGAGAGAAACCTATCTTTCACTGATTTTTTAATGTATAGAATTATTCCTCTTCTCCAGAAAATCTGTAAGTTCCAGGTTAATGATTATTTTTTATCATCATGAACATATAGAAAAATTGAACTACAATGGACACAACGAAATTTTTTCTGCATAATAACGATATATCCTAATTTTCAACTTACTACAACATGGATATAGAACAGATAATAATTGTTTATAGCTAGGAATGAATTCACTCTATATCCAGTCAAAACTATATTCTAGCCGAAAATAATTATCTAACATTTATTAATTTTGAAGGAGCGTTAATATGAACACTCTCCCCCTTTTATTAAGAAAACTTGTTACTTCTTACATACTAACTATCTTTATTGCTATCTACTTTGCAATCTTTTATCTATTCCCAATAGAATCAGCTTCCTATTATTTAGAAGTGGACTTTTTAGGGTGGACTTTCATTTATAGCATTTATATTTTTCCTGTACTGCTTTTATATGGAAGTCCTATTTCAATTATAGTAGAGCTCATTCATAAAAAAGGCATCTTTAAAAATAGATGGCTTTACATTCTATTACATAGTTTATTTGGAGGATTTTTCGGTATTATTGTGGTGACTCTTGACTCTTTTCTTTTTAATTGGTTATTCATTTTATTTGGCGCATTTTTGGCATTATTATACGCTGTGATTGATCGCATTCTCTATATAAAAATAAAAAGCAAAAAAGCAATTTGGATTAGTCTATCGTTTCCAGTTATTATATTAGCATTCATGTGGGGTGGTTTTCAATTTGCATCAGAGCCTCTCCCTCCATTTACTGCAGAAGATGCTATAAAATTTGCCTCAGAAGGAGATGAAATGCTAGCAAAATTCCCACAAAAAGAAGGTATTTCTAAAGTGAAAATTGACGGATACCATATAATTCAAGAAACAAAAGCTGAAATTATTGATGATGATACTTATATCCTATATTTTTTTGAAACATGGAGTAAAAATAGTGAAAGCGATTCATTTTCTGTTTCCTATAAGATAGACCGTAATTCTTCAACTTTGCACAACTCAGATTGGAACTATAGCCGTCCATTTGAATATTAAGTCTATCTAGTTTGGTAAATTTAAAGCGTTGGAAAACAGATTTTTTCTAAGAGGACAATAGATAAAGTGAACCTCAATGAGTGGTTTTCTCATCCCCCACTGATGTTAGTACCGCAAGGGTATCACCTAAAGGCAACTGAACGAATCGGGGATTTGGGTGCTGTTATCTCCCACTTAGACTTGATCAACTCACATCTCCAATTTTTGAAGTGGGAGGCTTACAGCACCTTATACTTTTTCTAAATTATTTGAGATAAACGAAAGGATTGCATAATTGCACCTTGTAATGAAATACTTTTTTATAAACTGTTAATTAGTTGCTCCGTTGTCCGTATCGTGGCAAATTCACCATGCAATGTAGCCAGAGATACATTATGTATAGTTTCTGCATCATAATATCTATTATTTTGATCTTTCAATCCAAATGCTGCAGTAGCATCTGAAATCAGATATGTATCAAACCCTAAATTACCACTCATTCTTGCAGTCGTTGATACACAATGCGGTGTAGTCAATCCCGTAATTACAACGGTTGATACTTCATTTGCTTTTAATTGTTCTTCTAAGTTAGTACCAATAAAACTACTGTTTACTTTTTTTGTAATGATAACTTCCCCCTCGATTGGTTCAACTATTTCTTTGATAGCAAAGCCTTTATTCGCCATATGAAATACGGAATGAGGATTATCAGACGTGTGTTGTATGTGAATTACTATCCACTTCTTTTCTCTCCATAATTGTAGTATTTTTCTCATATTATCTTCTGCATCTTGATTATTTCTCTCGCCCCATTTTTTATCATCAAAAGCCTTTTGTACATCGACCAAAAGTAAAGCTTTTTTCTTTTCACACATAAATTTCTCTCCTCCTAATGTTTTATCTACCATTTTTATTCTTATTTTAAATAAAAATTTTACATATTTTACAAAAAAAGATAATTAAAACGACTAGGTAGTGTAGCTACTTTTGAATATCTTCTTGTACATCATTAGGACAATTAAACTGTCGGTTGGGTTTCTATTATTCATTGTACTTCCCCTTCCTTATCTACTTTTAGCCTAATATAATTATTTCAAAATTGCTATCTTTTTTGTAAAAATCTAGGCAGAGTACCTTTATTGCCATAGATGGATCCCTTTATGGTTTAATTTGCAATATCCCCCACCGGCATTCTCCTAACTTATACTTATTGAATACAATAATAAAAACACCCAACAGTTAGTTTAATATCACGCTAACTTCAGGGTGTCCTCATCTATATTGTTACTTTATCATGTAAGAATTCAAGCAAAAGTAAAATGAAATGAACCTATGCACATTCCTTTAAAATACAAATTCCATATTGCTTTAGTTCCTTATGGATCACAGGACTATCAGCTATACCTTGACAATAACTGTATTCTAAGAAAACGGCATACATACTGTTCCATGCAGCCTCTAATTCGGTAAGTAAATCCTTTTGTTCCGTAGTAGTTAACGCTGCTTGTAATTGCTTGAAAATGTCATCAGCATGATCTTCTTCTTTTTTTAAATTTGAGTTTGTTAAAGCATTACGGTAGGCAACTTGGTGAATGCGCTCAACAAAAACGATGTTATTAAATGCCTTTCGTAATATATGCTGCTTAGCATCTTCTGTTTCTTTTTCGTCCGTAAACATATATCCTTCTTGTTCATCACACAGCATTTCTTCTGTTTGCTTCACGTGAAAGAAATTATACATGTCGTTCCATTCATTTACCGAATTAAAACAACCCGATGTTTCTTGAAAAACAGTCAAAGTGCTCGCTTTCATATTGCATCCCTCCATCAAAGTTAAGTTACCTTATTCCTGGCACATGCCTTCTACCGTCATAGATTTTGCATAATTCCAAAAATTATTCATTTGAAAAGTAATTTAGAGAATTATACA
This sequence comes from Virgibacillus sp., assembly GCF_013393565.1. Taxonomy (NCBI): domain Bacteria; kingdom Bacillati; phylum Bacillota; class Bacilli; order Caryophanales; family Bacillaceae; genus Virgibacillus; species Virgibacillus sp. The sequence goes on along the minus strand of NZ_JABXHF010000008.1, from coordinate 18,222 downwards.
ATATTTCACCTCACTATAATTAAATTTTCAAAATTAATCTGTACAATTATACTAACATATGTTCGTTTTTTTTGCACAGTTAAACCTCTTAAGATATGAAAGCTTTTTTACCTATACCCACCTTCGTTCATAGGTGGATTTGTTCATCCTTTCATCAACAATTTCTTGATTAACGCCATAAAATAACCGCAGAAAGTCACAAAAGCAAATTCGACTTCCTACGGTTACTATGATGTTTCAAGTTTAGTTAACTATAAGTTAAACACAAAACAAGCATCAACGATTACTTCTATTCTACTTTTTTCATTGCTTTATTACTTGAACCAAATTCTTGGATTTTTTCATGTACTGTTTCCTTCATTGCCTGTTTACTTAACTCCAATAATTTCTTTGGCTCATATACTTCTGGATTTTCTACTAAACTTTGTTGTAGTGCTTCTCTCCAAGCTATATTCATTTCAGTATTAATATTAATCTTAGCATGCCCCAAGCGTATTGATTTTTGCAGTTGGTCTAACGGTATTCCACTTGCTCCATGTAAGACAAGTGGGATTTCAACTTCTTTAGATATTTCAGCCATCTGCTTAAATCCTAGCTTTGGTTCACCAACATACTTCCCATGTACAGAACCTAGTGCAGCGGCAAGCGCATCGACTCTTGTTTTCTCCACAAGCTCTACACATTCTCGTAAATTGGCATAACAAATATTGCCTATTAGACCATCTTCATAACCACCAACCGTACCAATTTCTGCTTCAACGGATACACCATTTACATGTGCATAGTCTACTACTTGCTTCGTATTTTTAATATTCTCAGCAACTGGAAAATGGCTACCATCGTACATCACAGAGCTATATCCAGCGTCAATCGCTTCAAAACATCTTTCTACACTTTGCCCATGATCCAAATGTAATACAACCGGAACAGTAATTTGTTGAACTTCCATTAGATTACGAACCATATCAGAAATTAGTTTGAAACCACCAAGATAATCCACCAATCTATCCGAAGAAGCAATAATAACAGGAGCCTTTGCCTCTTGAGCTGCTTCTAATATAGCTTGTGGCCAAATAAGACCATTTATGTTAAAATGTCCTACAGCATATCCTGCTTGTTTAGCTTGAGGAAGTATATCATTTAATGTTACTAATGCCATGTTCATTTCTCCTATTTAATTTTACAAAGCTTTCTCTTTTACTTTATTTATTCCTTAATACCCTTTCGCCTGCTTCATTGCTTCTTGCTTATTTTGAAATGCCTTATTTATACTTTCCTTTTTAGAAACTTCAGATAAACCGACATTCCACCAACTTCCCTCATAGCCATCTGACATTGTTTTTGGAAGAACTTTAATTTCAATTAATGTAGAATTTGGTTGTTTTTTCGCATCTTCAATAGCTAGTCTCAATTCATCAAGATTACTTATTTTATAGGTCTTAGCGCCGTAACCCTCTGCTACTTTTGCATAGTCTATGTTTAAAATTGTACCAGCTGCTGTTCTAAATTCTGTTCCTTGGTTTGCGCACCCGTTACCCATTTGTAGATTATTAATACAACCAAATCCAGAGTTATCAAATAGAATAATATTAATTTTTTTATTGTATTGAATAGCTGTAACAAGTTCCGAATGTAGCATTAAGAAACTCCCATCACCAACAAAGGCATACACTTCTTTATCTGGTTCGGCTAGACGTGCTCCTAATGCACCAGCAATTTCATACCCCATACAAGAGTAACCATATTCCAAGTGATACGTATTAGGAACGACCGGATTCCATAATCTTTGCATATCTCCTGGTAATGAACCAGCCGCCGAAACAACAATGGCGTCTTCATTAAGCGATTCATTTAATGCAACAAATACTTCTGTTTGCGTTAGTTCTGTCTGTAAAACATTTGCGTATTCGTTTAACTTTTCTTGTGAAAAATGTCCGTCTATTTCAGGAACAAAATCTTTCCGTTTAAATTGAACATTTGCTAAACGCTTTCTTTCATCTAGCCATTCCCTTTTTAATTTTTCTAATTGCGTACCATAATTTGCCTTATATCCTTCTAATAGTGGCGCTAACTCCTTTAGTGTCGCTTTGGCATCACCGACAACTTGAAATGCGTCTAACTTATATGCTTGCATACGACTTATATTAATGTTAAGGAATTGACTTTTTTCCAAATTAAACAACGTTTTAGAAGAAGTGGTGAAATCGGTATATCTTGTACCAATACCAATAATTAGATCTGCCTCTTTAACTACCTTATTTGCAGCAGATGTACCTAAAATTCCTAGTCCACCTAAATTATTTTTGAATTGCCACTCTACAGTCGATTTCCCAGCATGTGTTTCTACTAATGGAATATCATGTCGTTCTGAGATGTGGATTAATTCCTCTCTTGCTTCTGAGTACTTACAACCACCACCAACAACAATTACTGGTTGATGACTGTTTTTAATTCTTTCTACACTTCCTTCCATTTCACGCTTTGTAGGTACTGTACGGTTGATATAATGTACGCGTTTTTGAAAGAATTCAATTGGATAATCGTACGCTTCCCCTTCTACATCTTGAGGTAAGCAAATCGTAGCTGGCCCCATCGTAGCTGGATTGGTCATTACTTCAAACGCTCTGATCAAAGCAGACATTAGCTGTTCTGGTCTTTGAACGCGATCCCAATAACGCGAAACGGCTTTAAATGCGTCATTTGTTGAAATAGCAATGCTTGACTCTTGCTCTATTTGTTGTAATACTGGATCTGGCTGTCTTGTAGCAAATGTATCTGCTGGTAAGAATAAAACAGGAATCTGATTAGCCAAAGCTGTGCCGGCAGCTGTTATCATATTCGCTGATCCTGGTCCAGCTGAACTAGATAAAGCATAGATCTTTTTACGTAGGGATTGTTTAGAAAAAGCAATTGCTGCATGAGCCATCCCCTGTTCGTTTTTTCCCATAAAGGTTTTTAAGTGGCCTGCGTCTTCTTCTAAAGCTTCCCCAATTCCAAGAACATTGCCATGGCCATATATATGAAAGATACCTTCAACAAAAGGATGTTCTTTGCCATCAACAGATAAATACTGCTGGTTTAAAAACTTTATTAACGCCTGGGCAGTTGTTAAACGAATGGTTGCTACCATAAAATCTCCCCTCCATATCTATTGGGACTGATCGTTGATTAAATCCTCAATCTCTGAAACGGTTGGCATCGCTTCAGAAGAACTATGCTTACTAACAACAATCGCTGCTGCTGCACTAGCATATTTTAAAGCGGTTTCTACATCTTTCTCATTAAATAACGCATAAAGAAATGCAGAAGCATAAGCATCTCCAGCACCAAATGTCTTTAAAACTTTGGTCTTGTAAGCGTTCGCTTTATATTCTTTTCCCTCTTTACTATATGCAAAAGATCCTTCGACACCGTGTTTAATGACAATTAATTCAGGCTCATATTTAAATAATTCCTTTACAGTATCTTGATTATCTCCTGCTTCTTTTCCCTCTAACATATCAAATTCATCACGGGTACCGATGACAATATTCGATTTTTGTGCTACTAATGTGTAATAAGTGGATACTTCTTCCTCTGATTTCCATGTGTATGGACGGTAGTCGATTTCAAAGATAACTTTTACATTGTTTGCTTTTGCGTATTCAACAGCAGTTAATACAGCCTCTCGAGAAGGACTTTGTGCAAGAGCTGTTCCAGATACTAAAAGAACTTCAGACTCACGGATATATCTTTCTTCCACCTCTTGTGGTGTTAAATAAAGATCTGCTACATTATCTCTATACATTAAGATAGAACATTCACTAGGACTCTTAATTTCTGTAAAGGCTAACCCCGACTTCCTTCCTTCTTGATCCGACACCATTTGCGATGTATCTACACCTTTTCCAGCCATATAAGTCGTTATAAATCTTCCGTGCTGATCATCGGATACTTTTCCAATAAACCCAACATTTAGCCCTAAATTTGACGTCCCAATAGCAATATTTGCTGGAGAACCACCGACATACTTTTGAAAAGTCATAGTTTCTTCCATTGGCCGATTATATTCAACAGCATTTAAATCAATACACGCTCTACCAATAGCGATTATATCCATTTTTTTATTTCTTTTTTTTAACCTCATGCTCTTATCCTCCAATTTCCAATTAGAAAGTTTGTTCACCTAGTCACTACAGATAACTGTTTCCCATATGAAGAGTATATGTGTAATAAAATGAAGCTTTATCTTTCATGATTTACTGCTGTGCTAGAGGCGCTGTGATCTCCCACTTAGATTTGTTCAGCAAGCATCTCCAATTATTGAGATAATAATGTTACAGCGCCGTCCAGATATATTATCAATTCATCTACACCTATTTCTTAGGGGGATGAATGCGTTTTACTTCCTCTTTAAAATCCACTCATGATCTAAATCGTTATGAAACTTCCAAATCTTTTTAGGACCAGCCATGACATTTAAATAATAGGAAGTGTAACCATCTGGCACTCCAACAGGGTGATAGCCTTTGGGAACGGAAACTACATCCCCATGCTCTACACTCATCGTTTCATCTAAAGAACGATCATCTGTATACACACGCTGGAACACAAAGCCTTGTTCAGGGTCTATTTCATGATAATACGTTTCCTCTAAAAATGATTCTTCTGGCAAATTATCCTGATCATGCTTGTGAGGAGGGTAACTTGAAAAATTACCCTCATCCGTATATACCTCTACAACTAGTAAACTACTAGATACAGCTGAACTATCTGGTAATATATTGTGTACCATTCTTTTATTCTGATATTTCCCTCGATGCTCTACAGAGTTATCAGCTGCCCGTATCACTTGAGCTTGCCGTTTTTCTGTTGCAGGTGCATAGCATAATGCTATCTTACAAGCACTTTTTGCAGCTATTTTAAATGTAGAATCCTTTGAAACATAAACACTATCTGTCGGTTTCTTTTCAAATACGGAATCGCGTGTTCCTAATTCTTCAAACAGTTGATCTCCTGTTTTTACAGAAGCCTTTCCTGTTAAAACAACAATACATACTTCTTTATCAGTCAATTCTTCAGCATAGGTCGCTTGTTCATCCAACTGAATGAGTTTAAATGCGACGTATTTTAAATCGGAATTTCTTTCATGAACATCTTGCAAAATAGTAACTCCAGAAACGTTATGATCGTTCGGTTTGTATTGCAACTTACTCATAACCATGCTCCTTTATTTAAAATCTTTTGTTGCATATCTAGCGGTAACCACTTTCTTATGTGTGTAGAATTCAACACCGTCTTTTCCATTGGCGTGCAATGTTCCATAAAAAGATGATTTCCACCCTGAAAACGGGAAGAATGCCATTGGTGCTGGAACACCTAAGTTAACTCCGAGCATACCCGCATCTATATTTTCACGGAAATAACGGATTGCATTTGCACTATTCGTGAACAAGCATGCACCATTAGCGAATACAGATTTATTGGCCAATTCTACTCCTGCTGCCAGATTCTTCACTTTCACAACACAAAGAACAGGCGCAAATAATTCCTCTTTCCAAATGGTCATTTCTGGAGTGACATCTGTAAATATAGTTGGACCGACAAAATATCCTTCACTTGGAATTCCTTCACGACCATCCAATACTAATGTAGCACCTTCGTCTACACCTTTTTGAATATAATCAAATGTTTTTTGCTGATGTTCTTTACGAATAACTGGCCCTAAAAACACCTCTTCATCTAATCCATTTCCCATTTTTAATTGTTTAGCTTCAGATGCCAGCTGTTCCATGAATGCATCATAAATACCTTCTTCTACTGCCACAACGGATGCAGCCATACATCTTTCACCAGCAGAACCATAAGCAGCAGCGATTACATTCCGAATCGTTTCATCTAAGTCTGCGTCATTTAAAACAATGGTATGGTTTTTAGCACCAGTTAAAGCTTGCACGCGCTTAAGATTTTCAGAACCTTTTTGGTAAACATACTTTCCAACAGGTTCTGACCCTACAAAAGATACTGCTTGTATTTCTGGATGTTCGAGTATTCCATTCACTACATCATGTGCACCATTTACAATTTGAAACACACCATCTGGAAGACCAGCTTCTTTAAACAATTCAGCTAATTTTTCTGTTAAAAGTGGCGTACGTTCGGATGGTTTCAAAATAAATGTGTTTCCACATGCAATGGCCATTGGGAACATCCAACAAGGCACCATCATTGGAAAATTGAAAGGTGAGATTCCGCCAACTACACCAATAGGGTAACGATAATTGGTCGCTTCTACATCGGTAGCAATGGATGATAATGAATCTCCCATTGTTAAAGAAGGTGCTCCAGCAGCAAATTCTACATTTTCAATTCCACGTTGCACTTCCCCTAGAGCTTCACTGTATGCCTTTCCATTTTCAATCGTTATTAAACGAGCAAGATCCTCCTTGTTTTCCATGAGTAACTGTTGGAACTTAAATAAGATACGTGCTCTTTTTGGTACAGCAGTGTTACTCCATAATTGAAAAGCTTCACTGGCTATTTCTACGGCTTCATCTAATTCTTTTTTTGTGGAAATAGGAACTCTTGCAACGACTTCCTCTGTTGCTGGATTTAAAACATCTTCAAAAGTTTTCGTTTCACTTCCAACCCATTTTCCATTCACAAAGTTTTTCAAAGTTCTAATTTCACCCATTATGAACACCTCTTTTTGAGTTTTATTGTTATCTTTTGATTAACATTTAGTTATATGTTGATTACAATTCAATATTATATTAAACTTATATTAAAGTCAAGGTTTGATCATTTATTATCATCACTTTATTATTAAAACATGGTTAACTGTTGATTAACTACTATGAAAATGGTATCTTGAAATACAATAATATGACTAAGGAGCGCTTAAAATGAAATTAAAAAGAATACAGGAAATTGAAGCTTACGTTCACGAAAACGGTAGTGCAAGCATTGATGAACTTTGTGATAAGTTTAATGTGTCTAAAAACACTATTCGTCGTGATATAAACAAAATTGTAGAAAATGGGACAATAAAAAAAGTCTATGGTGGAGTTGCTTCTGTTTCTAATCAGCTTAAACCCTACGAGCATCGCCACTCCAGCCATTCAGAAGAGAAAATAGCCATTGGTAAAGCCGCAGCGACGGAAATTGAGGATAACGATCTTGTTTTTATTGATTCCGGTACAACAACTAGTTGTATAGGCGATTTTTTTGATCCGGAAAAAAGAGTAACCATCATTACCAATAACTTAAATATTATTAATAAAGCCGCTGAGTTAAGTAATTATCAGCTCATATTAATAGGTATGACATATAAACGTGCTACCAGATCTTTTGTCAATGTAGAGTCTTGGGAATACTTTAAACGCATCAATATTACCAAAAGCTTTATGGCAGCAACAGGACTTTCAATTGAACGCGGTGTTACGAATTCAGATTTACTAGAATATGATATTAAAAGCCGCATTGTCGAAAAGACGGATCGAAACATTCTGCTAGTCGATCATTCAAAATTCGATAAAGCCGCTTTAGTCACCTATTCAAATGTTGAAAAGTTTCATCAAATCATTACTTCAGATTCTATTCCAGAAAACTATAAAGTCTATTGTAAGGAGAAAGGTATTAAAATTAATTATGTCAATCAAAATAAAAGTCATTAAACTTCTAAAATCCCTTGCTCATCCACCTTCATTTGCTAGGGGCTAATGTTATACATTCTGCCCTTTTCTTTCCCCTTACCCACGCTTCTTAAAATACGGCATTGTGTTGCTACTTTTTCAATTTTTACATGCTATTAGCTATATTTTCTCATTATCTCCATTCCATTTTTATATTACCAAAGTCTTTATAACCTAGAACGCCATCTCTTTCTCATACTATAACCCTAAAAATTTTATACTTTCCTATCGTGCAAAATAAAAAAACATAACAGGATAAAGTGATTCTCAATCGGCGGGGTCTCACCCCACCGATTATCAGTAACCCAAGGATATCATCGCCTCTTAAGAAGGAAGTGACTTAGATGTTTTATGTACCACTTAGACTTGTACAGATTCGCATCTCCAATTCTTTGAGCGAGAGTGTTACAGCACCTTCTACCCGGGATAAATAGCACTTTATCTATTCTGTTACGTTTTTTGTATTAAATCTATAACTCACCATTTAAAAATTGTGCCTCACCAAATCCAAAGCTCCAATCGCTTGCACTGTTCGTCACAATTGAAACCATTACATCCTTCGAGTCCATACCGCAAATCTCATTCAATTCCTTGACAAGGAGGTTATAGAATAATTTCTTTTGCTTATCCGTTCGAGGTGTACTTCTTACAGAAATAGCCACAACTTCATCGCTTCTTTTAAATCCTAAGCCTGTATCTTCTATGATTAGTTCATGTTTGGGATGCTGATGAACTATTTGATATCTATCACCCTCAGGAACTTCAAATGCTTTAACAACAGCACGGTGAGATGCATCTAATAATAACTTGATTTCTTCTTCCGTCCTACCTTCTATCAAATCAAACGTAAGTAACGGCATATACCTTCCCCCCTATTGTTAATACCTTATTTTTATACGACATCTATAAGATTTAATTTTCTCCATTATCCACAAACAGAAAAAAATTATTGATATTTTTCTACTTTTATTGGAAGTCCAGTTAATAACGATTCTTTTGCCGCAGAAGCAATTCGCTGTGCCATGATGCCATCAACGAAGCCACAAGGAACTTCCTCATCGTTATTAATTGCTTCAAAAAACTGTTCTACCTCTTCAATAAAAGCATCATTATATCTTTCTAAAAAGAAGTGTAGCGGGTTACTACTTTTTACACCCTCTTTTAATAGAACCTCAACACTAGATTCTTTTTCATTATTTACTTTTGCTGATCCTTTTGACCCAAATGCCTCTAATTGCTGATCATATCCATATACAGCTTGTCGACTATTGTCAATAACACCTACTAAACCGTTTTCAAATTTTAAAGTAATTAATGCTGTGTCAATATCTTCATACTGCTTAATCTCTGGATTTATGAGCGCTCCACCTACCACATATACTTCTTCAACCTCAGAACCCGATATGAAACGGGCCATATCAAAATCATGAATACTCATATCCATAAATATACCACCAGAGTGAGATACATATTCCAAAGAGGGTGGTTCGGGATCTCGAGATTGAATCTTTAAAATATGCAAATCACCAATAGCTTTATTTTTTACCAACTCTTTCGTTTTTGCAAAGTTACGATCAAATCTTCTATTAAAGCCCAATTGAAACTTCACACCAGCTTGTTTTACTACCTTATGAGCTTTACACGTATTTTCATCCGAAAAGCATATCGGCTTTTCGCAAAAGATGTGCTTTCCTGCTTTTGCTGCTTCTGTGATAATTTGAACATGCAAACTGGTAGGAGCACATATAAAAACCACATTAATTTCTGGATCGCTTATAATATTTTTATAGTCTTTGGTTAAATTTTCCACTCCAGACTCAGAAAACCAATCTTTCATATGATCAGCCTGGGGATCTGATACTGTTTTCAGACGTACATTAGGCATATTTCTCATATTATTAATATGCAATCTCCCAATTCTTCCTGCTCCAATTACTCCTACTACATTCACTTTTTCTTTTTCCATGATTTGATATCCTCTCTCTTTTAGATATTTCATCGTTGTTATTTTCCTTTAATTAGCTAACACAACAGGCGAGAAAACAGTATACATAATTACCACTAATAACAAAGCTATGGCACTCACCCATTTCACATGTTTCCAAGGAGTCATATCAACCTTATTAAGATTTGCTTGGAATTGAAAAGGTTCTTTTAATGGATTTATTCTTGTTGACATCCATAAAACGAAACAATCTAATATAAATAAAACACTAAATATATAAAGATAGTTTATCTCAGCGAGCAACCCTTGAGCTGCAATATAAACAACAAGGTGGAAGGAGAAAGTAATTTTGGCCCCTTGCGCAGTAACTCGCTTGTTCCAAAAACCAAATAGAATAATAACTAGTAACGGCAAACTATATAACCCGTTAAACTCCTGTATAACGTTATATAAGCCAGTTGGTGCAAAAGCAATTAATGGCGCAATGATTATTGATATAAACCCAACAATGACGGTTACAATTTTCCCCATCCTAGCGACTTGTCTATCTGTTGCATCTTTATTAAAAATTGGCTTGTAAAAATCCAAAGAAAACAAAGTGGCCGTTGAGTTTAATGAACCAACAAATGAGCTTAATATTGCACCAAATATAACAGCCGCAAAGATGCCATATGCCCATTCAGGTAACACTGCCGAAACTAAACTCGGATAAGCGTCATCTTGATTAGCAATGCCTCCATCAAACATATTAAAAGCAACAATACCCGGTAATACTAGAAATAAGGCTCCAAAAACTTTAAAGAAAGCTACATAAAGCGCACCTTTTTGTCCTTCTTTCAAACTTTTTCCACCTAGCGCTTTTTGCACAATCATTTGATTACAACACCAAAAATATAAATTATTGAACAACATCCCTAACATTAAGGTAGGCCACGGGACATAATCAGAATCTATAGCGCCCCAAGCATTTAACTTTTCCGCTGTATTTTCACGAATAAAATGAACCCCGTCCATAGCGCTTCCATTTCCAAGTGTCACTATTCCCAAGATTAATATCAGTATACCTCCTGTAAGTAGACCAAATCCATAAATAGTATCACTAAAAGCACTTAATGAAAGCCCTCCCATTAAGAGGTATAAAACTCCTACAGCGCCAATAAAAGCTGCACAAATAGCAACTGCTATTAGTGGATCTACACCTAGAATTTCATCTATGTTAAACAACTTATTAAAAACCAAAGCTCCAGAATAAAGTACTACAGGCAAAAATGAAGTCAAGTACGTAAACATAAACAGTATGGAGATAAGCCTTTTTGTAAACGTATCATAGCGAATTTCAATAAAGTCAGAAATCGTATTTACGCCATACTTCATGTACCTCGGAAGAAAAACTAAAGCTAATAAAACAATCGCAATTGCAGAGGTGACCTCCCAAGCCATGACTTCCATACCAGCTGCATAACTTTGACCATTCTGTCCAACTAGTTGTTCTGTTGATAAGTTCGTCATAATGATTGTCCCTGCTATAGACAACCCCGTTAGACTATGACCTCCCATAAAAAATCCTTCTGCAGTAGAAATATCAATATTTCTACTTTTCCGCCATGCATAAAGCCATACTAGAGCTATAATGACAACAAATGTCACTAGGGCAAACGCATTCAATGTATCCCCCTCGTTTCTAACTTCTTTTAATGAAATTATTTAGATATTTCGATCATTTTTCCAGCGTCAACCGATTCTTGACAAGCATTCGCAATTACTGTACTTTCCAAACCATCGTATACAGTTATACCTGGTTGTTTCCCATCCTGAATACACAAAATAAATTCTTTCATCTCTCGGAAAAAGGCCTCTTTAAAACGTTCTGAAAAATGTTGCGAAGTAGGCCTTACCACTCCTTGATTATTAAAAATGGAAACTTGATTCTTTTCAGGTTCCTGCGCAATGCGCAGCATTCCTTTTGACCCTATTAGTTCCGTTTCCACATGATAACCGTGCGCCGCATTTCTACCGGCAACTAAAAGAGCCATTGTATCATCCTCTAATTGCATCATAGCGGCTCCAGTTTCTAAATCACCTAAATCATCTAATTCAGGATAAGTAGTATTCTTTCCAATTGCCCACACGCGTTTCACTTCTTTTCCAGAGAACCATCTGACTAAATCGATATCATGGATAGCCATGTCAGCGAATAGCCCACCACTTTTACTGTTTGTTGCAAATTTCACAAAATTTTCTAATTCAGAAGCTGGATCAATGCCATAACAGCGAATTAAAGTTAAATCACCAATTTCACCATTGTCTACCTTTTGTTTTGCGTATTGATAAGACTTATCATAACGTCTCATAAAGCCTAAGTGGAATATTTGTTTCGGATAACCTTCTACTACTTCAATCGTTTTTTCTATATCTTCTACTTCTACACCGATTGGCTTTTCACAAAATACATGCAGCCCTTTTTTCATAGCTAAACGGATATGTTCACCATGAAGCCCCGATGGAGAAGCAATCACTACTGCATCAATTTCAGCATCCAAGAGCATATTTTCAAAACTTGTATACGTTTTCTCCACACCTAGCTTTGTTTTTGCCATTTGGAGTTCTTCATCCACAAAACTACAAACAGCTACCAATACAGCTTCTGGAATTCTCTCCACAATATTTTCAGCATGAGTAAAACCCATTCTTCCTAAACCAACAATTCCCAAATTTATTTTCTTCAATTAGCTCCCAGCCCCTCCTGTGTCATAAATATTCGACTTATTTTAGATAGAATGATGAGATGACGCCAGAGAAAATTACTGTATAGATGCCAATGATTTATTTAAAGGCAATAATGTCTCATCAATGTACTTTTTTCCTTTTAAGGCATATTCTAAAGGATGCGCTTTATTAGGATCTTGTTCTGCTTCTATAATAATCCACCCTTCATATCCAGATGCAAGCAATTTTTTATAAACTGGGACAAAATCAATATTCCCATCACCAGGAACCGTGAACATTCCAGCTAAAAATGATTGTAAAAATGATTTCCCCTCTTTGTTACATTCCTCTTTTTCATCTTTACGAACATCTTTAAAATGAACATGTTTTATTCTATCTATATGCTTATTTAGTAGATGCATATATTCATCATCAGACACATAGATATGCCCTGTGTCATAAAGCAAATTCACATAATTTTGGTCTGTATTGTACATTAAACGATCGACCTCTTCTAGGGTTTGAATACCCGTTCCCATATGATGATGATAGACAAGTTTCAACTCATATTCATGCGCTACCTTACCAAGAAGATCTAATCCGCTACATAAACGGTCCCATTCTCCATCTGAAAAAAACGGTTTTTCGGCAAATACATTCTTATCAGTTCCCTGAATGCTATACGTTTGTTCAGATACTACAGCGACATCTGCATTTACCGCATTTAAATATTCACAATGCTTACGAAATGCTTTTTCCGCCTCTTCGATACCATCTCGAATAATATAACTACTAAACCACTTACCAGCAATTCTTAATTTGCGAAGTTCCAATTCCTTATTTAATACTTCTGCTTCCGGAAAGAAGCCTCCCACTTCTGTTCCTGCATAATCAGCAACAGCAATGTCACTTAAAACATGTGATAGCGTGTTTTCTGCTCCAATTTCAGGAATGTCATCATTTCTCCAACCAATCGGTGCGATTCCCCATGCAATATTCGTCATTAAAATTACACCCTTCCATATTTTATTAATAAAGTTAACCAATAACTTGTTAATTATATCCTAATAAAAGTAAAAACAACAACTTAATATCATATCTTGGTTAAGTATTGGTTATGTTTGATTACATTATATATTTAAAAGCGTTTACAGTCAATAATTTCTTTGTGACATATTAATGTATAACAAGGTGTATTAAAATTTCTGTATAATTTGGTTGTTTTTTGGTATTATTTTGATTAAGTACAACTATAATGTAGACATAGGTGATCATCATTATAAAACCCATTGATTCACTCCACATTAGAAAAACTTGGCTTGTCGCCAAGTCTTATGGCGAATGGCGTAGTTTTTCTTATACCATAAACCTATAGACTTTTATACTTTCCTATAGTGGAACAAAGGCACAAGCCCCCGTTTAGCAACGTAGCGAGTGGAACGAAACCACTGAAGTTTTAGGAACCATGCCACTAAATCAGGGGTATGCCGACGCCCTAAGGCAAGCCCGTTTTTTAGTCGACCTCAATATTTAGCACGAACCGATGGTGACTTAGCTTAGGGCAATGAAGTGAAGTCGCCTAGTTGGTGGGCGCTGGAGCCGGACGGGGCTCATTCGGTTATTTGGTTACGCCATAGCATCAAATTTTATACTTTCTTATCTTTTAAAAAAAGCTTGGCTTATCGCCAAGCTTTTTTATATATAGAGGCTAAAAATGAAAATGTAACGTCTGCTAAATCTTAGAAAACTTGTTGAAAGCCGCTTATTAGGCTTTTTTTTACCTCAAATTTGATAATTTTAATCCTAAAGTTACCTTACCTTTTCAAAAGAAATATTGGTGCCTTCTTCCTTAATTATTCACACTTCCATATCCAACGTCTCATCCATACGCACTCTAGCAACTACACCAGCTAAAAATGGCAATAAAGCTACCATTCCTATCGCCCAGCCGACCCCCATCACATCAGCTATGAGTCCAGCTAGTAACGCACCAAAAGCATAGCCGCTATCTCGCCAAAACCGATACACCCCCATTGAAGAAGCTCTCCAGTTAGGTGCAGCGACATCACCAATAGCAGCTTGCAACGTCGGATAAACCATTGCCGTTCCTAAACCTAATATTAAAGCTCCAGCGACCCATAGTGAAAAACTGCTAACTAGCAAAATAAACCACAGCGCAATAGCTTGTATCCACATGCCATAAGTAATTAATTTCTTTCTACCAATTTTATCACTTAATATTCCTGTAAATAATTGAAAAAACCCCCATGCAGCTGGGTATAATGCAACTATGGTTCCAGTTTGCGCTACCGATAATCCAACAGAAGTAAAATATAATGGGAACAACCCCCATGCCATTCCATCTTTGAGATTAGTAGATAGACCTGAAAAGCTAATAGCTGAAAGATTCTTGTCCTGCCATGTAGTTAATTGAAAGATTTTTCTCGATGATAAATCTCCTCCACTATTTGTCATAGCTGCGCTTTGCTTCATTTGTAACTCTATATGATGCCTTGTATCTCTCACAGTTAATGATAACAGTATCCCTACCACCGAAATTCCTATTCCGATATAAAATGGCTGGGGTCTCAAAGAATAAGTAGAAGCGACATAACCTGAAATAGCTGCCAATAAAGCTACTCCAGAATAACCAGCGAATTCATTTAACCCCACTGCTGTTCCTCTTTCATTCGACTTGGAAAGATCAATTTTCATATTAACCGTCATGGACCAAGCCAATCCTTGATTAATTCCCAGTAAGATATTGGCAAAAACGATAACCCACCATGCATGCGCAAAAATAATCAACATAGGAACAGATAAACCGACGATCCAACCAAGTAATAACACCTGCTTACGACCAAATCGATCTGCTATATGACCAGCAAAATAATTTACGATCGCCTTAGAAAAACCAAAGCTGATAATAAAAGACAACGCAGCACTTGTTGATGCCAGTCCGAATTGATCTTCGCCTATAATCGGCAAAACGGTTCTTTCTATCCCAACCATTGAACCAACAAACAAGTTCGTAATTACTAATAAGAAAAACTGAACATAATTCTCCTTCATTCCTAGCTTGAATTCACTCATTTTATTCACCTTTGCTTTCTAAAAATTCAGGTATTCGCCAATTCTTTTAGCGAAAGCCGTAGTTCTTCTTATACTAGACCTTTAGACTTTTGTACTTTCCTATCGTACAAGAAAGCAATCCCCTTATAAAGAGGATTGCTTTCTTAACTGTTCTATTTCTTTATCAATAACAATGACATCGATTCTTTCAAATAACGGTTCAGAAATGTTTATAGAAGATGAATCATTACTATCAATGGCTTTCCATTGTATTTCCTCTATGTTAAATGCTTGTTTCAATTTATCACTGGAAAATGGTAGAAACGGATGTAATAACTGAGCTAAATTGACAATAATATAGACACAACTTCTTAACGTATTTTGACAATCTTTAGGAGAAGTTTTTACTTGAAGCCATGGCTTTTGCTGATCAAAATATTTATTAACACCCCTAATAAACTCAAAAATTAACTCTAGCGCTTGTTTAAAATGAGTGTGTTCAATCATTGTACCCACTTGATGATAAAGCTCATCTACCTGATGCTTCATTTCTTTATTAATCTGTCCTTCAGGCACGACTCCATGAAAGAATTTTTCAATAAATTTCACACTCCTATTCACAAAGTTACCATAAGCTCCAAGCAGCTCGCTATTATGGCTATAGACAAATTCACGCCAGGAAAAATCAGCATCTCTATGTTCAGGAGCATTGATTGTTAAGAAATATCGTATGGAATCTGGGTCATATTTCTCCAACATGTGCGGGACCCAAACCGCCCAGTTTTTGCTAGTAGATAGCTTTTTCTTCTCGATCGTTACATACTCATTAGAAACCATATAAGTTGGAAGGGCCGGCTTATTTATACCTAATAATATACCTGGCCAAATAATTGCATGAAACGGGACATTATCCTTTCCATGAACATAATAAGAGATCGCGTCCTCCCCCCAAAAAGAAGTATGATCCTTATGATTATCCTCTGCCCATTTTTTACTAGCGGTATAATAACCAGCAACTGCTTCAAACCAAACGTAAATTTTTTTGTACTCATAACCTTCAACAGGTACAGGTACACCGACTGGTAGGTCTCTTGAAATTGCTCTATCATGTAAGCCTTCCTGTAAATATCTTTCTGCTATTTTAAGTGCATTTTCTCGCCAAGTCCCCGTTTCTTTCATATCTTTGAGGTAATGCTCCAATAACTGTTGAAAAGTACTCAATTTAAAATAAAAATGCTCTGTGTTTCTTGTTACAGGTGAACTGCCACATAGTTTACATTTTTTATTCACCAGTTCTAATGATTCAAGTATCTTGGAGCAATGCTCACATTGATCTCCACGTGCTTCTTTTCCACAATGTGGACAAATACCTTCTACGAAACGATCAGGTAAAAACTGTTCACAAGTACTACAATAAGCTTGTTCCACCTCTTTGCGGTAAATGTTACCCTTTTCCATTAAGGTGGTGAATATTTCTCCAACCGTGGTATGGTGATGTTGTGCATCTGTACGTGTATAGCAATCGTAAGTGAAGCCAAGCTGATCAAAACATTGTTTAAACTCTTTATGATACGTATTGGCTATTTGTTTTGGTTCCACTCCCTCTTGTTTGGCCCGTATTGTAATAGGTGTTCCATTACAATCACTTCCAGACACATATAGCACTTGATCACCCTTTGCCCTGTAATAACGCGCTAAAATATCTCCAGACAAAAGACTAGAGATATGCCCTAAGTGCAATGATCCATTTGCATATGGCCAAGCACCGCCAATTAGTATATTCATCTCTTTTTTCCTCCCTTTATATAATCAAAATACCTTCCAAATGCTCCTTTAAAAAATTTAGAAAACTTGAACGAAAGCTTTTGTTTCCTAGATTGTAAAATTAAGCGAGACACCAAAAAAGACATGTCATGATATACTCAACGAATAACCAACCAAAGTTAAGGAGAGTGTATCTGACATGTCCTACACCCATCTTACCAAAACAGAACTGGTATTCATAGAGGAATATCATGAATTCGGCCTTTCTGGTCGAAAAATTGCCAATAAATTAAAGCGTGGCCATGAAGCTGTTTATCGTGTTATTAGACAACTGAAAGAAGGACTTACTGCGATAGACGTTTATCTACAATATCAAGCGAATAAAGCGACATGTGGTCGTAAAAAGATTCAATTAACACCTAACGAAAAAGCCTATATTCATGAAAAAGTCCGCGATGGCTGGACGCCTGATGTAATAATCGGACGAAACGAAAAGACTATCTCCTGCAGCATGCGCACGCTTTATCGAAAGTTTTCATCAGGCGAATTTAACCAAAATGATTTACCTATGCAAGGCAAACGCAAACCAAATGGTCACCAGGAAAGAAGAGGAAAACAAAAATTTCGCCGCACCATCCTTGATCGTGATCACGATCACCCAAATTACAAGAAAGAATTTGGTCATCTAGAAGGAGATACCATTGTGGGACGTCATCACAAGAGCGCTGTCATCACGCTTGTTGAGCGTTTAACAAAATGCATCATCGCAATTAAACCAGCTGGTAGACAGGCAACCAATATTGAAACATCGCTCAATCAATGGTTTGAGCGATTACCAAAACACTTATTTAAGTCCATTATCTTTGACTGCGGGAAAGAGTTTTCCAATTGGAAATCCATCAGCAATGAACAAGATGTTGATATTTATTTTGCAGATCCTGGAACGCCATCCCAAAGGGGGCTAAATGAGCATTCCAACGGTCTTCTGAGAAAGAATGGGCTACCAAAAGAAATGGACTTTAATCCTGTGTCACAAGAGTATATTTCTGAGGTTGCACTCCG
>NZ_JABXHF010000093.1:0-12825 GCF_013393565.1 Virgibacillus sp. | reverse complement strand
GTCCGCCCGGTATTGATCCTGCAAAATGATATCGGGAATCGTTTCAGTCCTACCGTTATTGTGGCTGCAATTACAGCACAAATTCAAAAAGCTAAACTCCCTACACATGTGGAGATTGATGCAAAACAATATGGGTTTGACCGTGATTCCGTTATTTTGCTAGAGCAGATACGAACACTTGATAAACAAAGGCTAACAGATAAAATTACAAAGTTAGATAAAGAAAAGATGAAAATGATTAACCAAGCATTAGAAATCAGTTTAGGGCTGAAGGATATGTATGATCAATAAATCCTCTTGTTATTGAAACAAGAGGATTTTTTTAATAGGCTTTGTGTGGAATATTATTTCATGATCAATTTGTATCTATGTTACAATAAATGTTGATATCTGCAGAAAATTGTAGGCTTCTATTAGACATATGCAGGGTAGATCCCGCGAGAAGGCATATGTTTTGTTGCACTATATGTAAGTATAAAAGTTTAAAGGTCTATAGTATAAGAAAAAGTAGCTTCTGCTATAAAGCTTTCGCGATAGGCCAATTTTTTCTAAAAAGAATAGAGGGCTTACACTTAAAAATATAACTATTTAACAATGTAGTATTACGTCGATGGGGGTAATGAAATGGATGAGAAGTTAAAAAATATGGCTATTGAAAACAGCGATTCGATTGTGCAACTTTGGATGGAAGAAATCAATTCCTTAAAGTTAGATAATTATACAGCAAGTATTTCTGATGAACTCTTTGAAAGTACGAATCGGCAATTCGTTAATGTTATCTTTCAAAGTATAAAAGATGGAGGTTCATCAAAAGCGGTTAAAGATTTTTCGGAAAGAATTATTAACCTTGGATGGCCTTTGGGGTATATTACCGATGGCTTACAGGTGTTTCGAAGAGTTACGGTAGATTACATTTTAAGCAAATATGAACAACTTAACTTTGAATTTATTTCCAATGTGCTAAAAAGTGTGGATGCTTGGGTAGAGCCTATTATCCGTCAACTTGTAAATGAGTATTCAGGAAGCTGGGAAAACACCGTTTCCTTACAACGAGTCGCTTTACAAGAATTATCTGCTCCATTAATACCTGTTATGGACGGAATTACGATTATGCCATTAATTGGAACAGTTGATACAGATCGTGCGAAATTAATCATGGAAAATCTATTAGACGGTGCGATTAAACATAACTCAGAAGTTGTTTTAATTGACATTACAGGTGTTCCTGTCGTCGATACGATGGTTGCTCATCATATTATCCAAGCAGCAGAAGCCGTCCGTTTGATTGGCGCAACATGTATTCTTGTAGGCATTAGACCAGAAATTGCCCAAACGATTGTTAATCTAGGCATTGATTTAAGTAAGTTCCCTACAAAGAGTTCCTTGAAGAAAGGGTTTCGTACAGCATTGGAAATTACAGACCGCCAAGTTGTTGATTTGGAAAATAGGGCGGATAGCATAGAACATATGATTCAATCGTTAAAAGGGGAGTGAAGATCGTGCGGATTCCTATTTTGAAACTTCACAACTATTTACTTATCTCCATACAAACAGAAATTGATGACCAAACAGCCATCCAATTTCAGGAGGATTTATTAGATAAAATTCATAAAAATGGTTCGACAGGAGTCGTTATTGATTTAACTTCTGTCGATATTATTGATTCATTTATTGCTAAAGTTTTAGGTGATGTCGTAACAATGTCAGATTTAATGGGGGCAAAGGTAGTTTTAACAGGGATTCAACCAGCTGTAGCGGTGACATTAATTGATCTAGGTATCCACCTGAAGAATGTACCTACGGCATTAAATTTAGAACAAGGCCTTATTAAACTCTACCAGGAATTGGGGGAATAGCCGATGAAGCCTCAATCTTGCGTGAATATAAAAAAAGAATGGGATATAGTGGCAGCAAGACAGTTAGGTAGAGATATTGCAAGGAAGATTGGCTTTGGCACTGTGGATCAAGCTCGTATAGCTACAACGATATCGGAATTATCCAGAAATATTTATTTGTATGCTGATCATGGACAAATCTGTTTTGAGGTAATTGATACATTTGATAATAAAGGGTTATGCATTATTGCTATTGATGTTGGTCCAGGTATTGAAGATATTGGACAGGTATTAGAAGATGGCTATTCTACGTCTGGAGGACTCGGAGCTGGTTTGCCTGGTGTCAAGAGGTTAATGGATGAGTTTGATATTCATTCGGAAGTTGGCAAAGGAACACGAATTAAGACGATTAAATGGCTAAGGTAAGTATGTATGAGGCTGTGGAAATGACAATGCGGGAAATGGAAACAGGGTAAATTAATATTAATTTGTCAAATTAAGCGAGACAACATGCCTTTTATTAAATCCTGACCTAGGGATAGTCGTTACACAAAGATAAATTACCAGAAGAAAGTATACTGAATTTCTTTTTCCCGTTACCCAGTGTCTTGGTAAAGGTGAATGAGGGGGAGAACGATGAGCAGTTTATTGAAATTAGACACAGAAGGATATAAAGCGTTAATGAAACGATATATTGAAACGAGAGATGAACAATCTTTATATGATATTGAGCAGGCGAGTAAGCTGTTTATTAAAAATAATATTCTTCCTGATGAAATTGTTAACATGCATATTCAGTCTCTCCAAGATTTGTATCCTAATTTAAGTGAAGACATTCAATATTCGATGAGTTTTTTGTTAGAGGCAATGATTGCATATGGGATTGCCCATCAAGAATACCAGCAGCTTAGGGAAAAGCAATCTGAGTTGAAGTCAGAAATATCAGTTGCAGCGAGCATGCAAGAAACCCTTTTAGAAACAAAAAAACCAACGATTGAAGGTTTGGATATCGGGGTTATTAGCGTCCCAGCACATCAAATGAATGGTGATTATCATCATTTTGTAAAAGGAAGAGATGGATCTTTAGGGATTGCTATAGCAGATGTAATCGGTAAAGGAATCCCGGCTGCTCTTTGTATGTCGATGATTAAGTATGCAATGGACAGTTATCCTGAGGATGCGATGACACCTAAAGCTATATTGGCGAATATGAACCGAGTGGTAGAAAGAAATGTAGATCCGAGTATGTTTATTACCATGTTTTATGCGCAATACCTTCCTTCTGATCATGCACTTCGTTACGCTTCAGCAGGGCATGAACCAGGGTTTTATTATAATTCCAGCCAAGACACCTTTGAAGAATTAACCACAAAAGGTCTGGTTCTAGGTGTTACACCAGACACTACTTATCCACAGTATGAATTAAAAATTGAGCCTAATGATATGGTTATTCTTTTAACCGACGGTGTAACGGAATGCAGAGATGGCGAACGCTTTATTGAGCGTCAAGAAGTACTGGACGTTATTAAGCAATATGCCCATTTACCAGTACAAAAGATCGTTGATCAAACGTTTAAATATTTTGAGCGATTACAGGATTTTGAACTAAGAGATGATTTCACATTACTTATTTTACGTAGGGAAGTTTAGTCATATGAAATGCTGGGTATTAGTAAATGGAATGTAGGATATTTAACGGTAAATGTAATGGTTTATCTAAGAAGTGTGAAATCATAAGCTCCTTCATTGATTTTGGGAGCTAGTCAATGAGATCTTTTGGGTTGTTAGAAAAACTTAGCTTGTCCCAAGTCTTATGGCGAACGCTGTCGTTTTTCTTATACTATAAACCTATAATCTTTTGTACTTTACTATCGTGAAAAAATTCCCTTTATTTAGCATATGATTTAGGAGGAAAAGTATGAACTTAACAATTAACGTGGTGAACGAACAACCAAGTAAATCTATTGTTTACTTAGCTGGCGAGATTGACGCTTATACTGCTCCAGATTTAAAAGAAGCTTTAATACCGCTTATGAGGCAAGAGGAACAAGTTGTTGAAGTAGATTTAGCGGAAGTGAACTATATGGACAGTACTGGTTTAGGAACTTTTATTAGTGCGTTAAAATCATCGAAAGAGTATAATAGCAAGCTTACATTGGTGAACATCCAAGACCGTGTACTACGGTTGTTTCAAATTACCGGATTAGACGAAATCATGGATATACGTGCTTCGATTCGAGGTGGAAGTGAATAATGAAGAATTTCGATTTTATTGAATTGAAAGTGCCGGCTAAAGCAGAGTATGTAGGTGTAGTGAGGCTAAGTATGTCAGGAATTGCTAATCGGATGGGATTTAGTTATGAAGATATTGAAGATTTGAAAATAGCTATATCGGAAGCCATTACAAATACGGTAACTCATGCCTATAACGAAGAAGATGAAGGTGAGGTAACCATTGGTTTTGGTGTATATGAAGATCGATTAGAAGTGATGGTTGCTGATCATGGCGGTAGTTTCGACTTAAATGAAGTAAAAGACGACATCGGGCCATATAAAGAGAACGAATCAATTGAAGAATTGAGAGAAGGGGGTTTTGGTCTGTTTTTAATTAATGCATTAATGGATAAAGTTCAAATCAATAATGAATATGGAGTCATTGTTTTAATGACAAAGTATATTCATGAATATGAAGCTGAGGTGGGCTTAGATGACGACCAAATCTCAACCACACAATAGCGGAAGAGATGAGGTTTACCAGTTAATTGAATCATTACAAAAAGAGCCTACGGATGAGTATTTACAGGAACAGCTTGTACTTAAATATAAGGATCTCGTGGAGTCTGTTGCACGTAAATATTCCAAAAATAGCGCCATTCATGAGGATCTTGTTCAAGTAGGTATGATCGGTTTGCTTGCTGCAGTACGTCGATATGATTCAACATTCGGTAAATCTTTTGAATCTTTTGCGATACCTACCATTATTGGGGAAATTAAGCGATTTATAAGAGACAAAACATGGAGTGTACACGTGCCTAGGCGGATTAAAGAATTAGGCCCTAAAATAAAAAAAGCTGTTGATACGTTAACAATGGAAAATCAATCTTCCCCTTCCATAAAGGAAATAGCTGACTTTCTACAAGTCTCTGAGGAAGATATTTTGGAAACAATGGAAATGGGAAAAAGCTATAAAGCTCTATCTGTAGACAGAAAGGTAGAAGCTGATTCAGACGGAAGCACAGTTGCTATATTAGATTTGGTTGGAAACGAGGAAGCTGGCTACGAACAGACGGACCAGAGGATGTTATTGGAGAAGATGCTTCCCATCTTGTCAGAACGTGAGCAAAAAATCTTACAATACACGTATTTCGAAAATAAGAGTCAAAAAGAAACTGGTGAATTGTTAGGTATATCGCAAATGCATGTTTCAAGGCTGCAGAGACGTTCGTTACGCAAATTACGAGAAGCTATTCAATCCGAGGATACGGAGGTCTTTGATTAAAAATGGGACAAGTAAAGGTGTCTGTATTTCAACAAGCGAAAACAGGCAATTACTACTGTGGTGATAGTTTTTTTTATGAAGAGACAAACCGTGAATTTGTTTGCGCTATTGCGGATGGGTTAGGCAGTGGAGAAATAGCAAAGGAATCATCTCAAGTTGTTATTGATATTATTCAAAATAATATTCATGCAAGTATTGAATCCATTATTAAAGAATGTAATCAACAATTGCAAGGAAAGCGCGGTGTAGTCATTGGCATTCTCAAACTGGATTTTCAAGCAGAGATGTATTCTTTTTCTTCTATTGGCAATATTGGTGTGTTAACAATAACTGACCATCAGCATAAAAAGCGTAATATACCCAATGCTGGCTATTTAGCTGGTTTCCATCGTCCGTTTAAAATTGTCCGGGAAAAACTCCTACCAGATATGGTGTTTATTATGTTTTCGGATGGAGTGACTGATCGCGATTTATCGCAAAAATATTTGCTGACGAAAAATGTCCAAGAAATTACCGAGACATTTAAATGTTTAGCTAGTGAAAATAGAAGTGATGATACAACATTAATAGCGATGCACTATAGAGGAGCTGATTGAAAAATCAGTCCTTTTCGTTCTGGTCTAGGAAATTATAAAATTTTGCAGCTGTGGATAAACGTACTAAGTTATTTAACCACGTCCGGCTCCAGCGCCCAGCAACTAGGCGACTTCACGAATCGCCCTACGATAAGTCATCATTGGTTCGTCAACACCGTCTCACCATGATTCCTAAAACTTTAGTTGCTTCGTTCCACTTGCTACGTTGCTAACAGGGCGCCCCGAGCCTTTGTTCCACTATAGGAAAGTATAAAAGTTTAAATGTTTATAGTATAAGAAAAACTATGCCATTCGCCATAAGACTTGGCGACAAGCCAAGTTTTTCTAATGAGGATATCAATCTTAAGGATGGGTGCGTCGAACATTTTTGTCATAGAGACATGTCCATAAGCTTCGTTCTTTTAACGTAGCCATAGCGATAGTAGGAAAGCAAATCATTTTTTGATAAAATAGACCACATGAGTAAAGGAGGAAAGCTTGTGGCAAATGAAATGAATCAAGAATTAAGTTTGTGGGTTGCGAATGAAACGAAAGTAAATGTACCCATTGTAAATAAAGTCATTGCTTTACTAGAAGATGGTAACACGGTTCCATTTATTGCCCGTTACCGAAAAGAAGCTACTGGTGGATTAGATGAAGTACAAATTAAATCTGTTCAAGATAAATGGAATTATGCCGTTCACTTAGCGGAAAGAAAGCAGGAAGTTTTACGTAGCATTGCTGATCAAGGGAAGTTAACAGATGAGCTACAGCAGGAAATAATAGCGGCAACGCAATTACAACGGGTGGAAGATTTATACCGTCCTTATAAACAAAAACGCCGGACAAGAGCCACGATTGCCAAAGAAAAAGGATTGGAGCCGTTAGCTGAACTTGTTTGGAGGCAAGAAATTACAACGCTGGCTAATGAAGCAACGAACTATCTTTCAGAGGAACACGAGTTACATACCGTAGAAGATGCCTTAGCTGGCGTAAATGATATTATTGCCGAGTGGATAGCTGATGACCCTGGGTATAGAGAATATATGCGTGAAGAGACGATGAAACGAGGTATGGTCGCATCAGAAGTGAAAGATCGTGAAAAAGATGAAAAACAAGTATATGAAATGTATTATGATTTCCATATGGCAGTTCGTTCTTTAGTATCACACCGGGTTCTCGCGCTTAATCGTGGTGAGAAAGAAGAAGTACTCAAAGTCACCATTCAACCTCCTACAGAACGGATTCTTGACTTTTTACAACAAAAAATAGTAACATCCTCTGCTCATGCTGATGTTTTGGAATTGTTACAACATGCGATTGAAGACAGTTATAAACGTTTAATTCAGCCTTCTTTAGAGCGTGAGATTCGAAACAACTTAACGGAAAAAGCAGAGCAGCAGGCAATAGAAGTGTTTTCCAAAAACTTAAAAAGCCTTTTACTCCAGCCGCCATTAAAAGGGAAAACAATACTGGGGGTAGATCCTGCATTTCGTACAGGTTGTAAGCTAGCCGTTGTGGATGAAACAGGCAAGGTACACCATGTTGGTGTTATGTATCCGACGGCACCAAGAAAAGATACGGCTGGTGCAAAAAAGATTGTTATGGATTTAATGAAGCAGTATTCAATTGAATTGATAGCGATTGGAAATGGCACAGCTTCTCGAGAGACAGAACAATTCATTGCCGATGTCATTCAAAATCAAAACCTATCGATTCCGTATATTATCGTGAATGAAGCAGGAGCAAGTGTGTATTCTGCATCGAAACTTGCGAGAGAAGAATTTCCTGAATTGCAAGTAGAAGAGAGAAGTGCAGTATCCATTGCGCGTCGTGTGCAAGATCCATTAGCAGAATTAGTAAAAATTGATCCAAAATCGATTGGTGTTGGACAATACCAGCATGATGTTAGTCAGAAAGCATTAAATGAATCGTTGACTTTTGTTGTAGAAACAGCAGTTAACCAAGTTGGTGTCAATGTGAATACCGCTTCTTCTTCTTTATTACAATATGTATCCGGATTAAGTAAGACTGTTGCTAATAACATCGTTAAGCGAAGAGAAGAAGAAGGAAAGTTTACGAACCGAAAACAATTAAAGAAAATCCCTCGTCTAGGAGCAAAAACATATGAACAAGGGATTGGTTTTTTACGGATCATGGATGGAGAACATGCTTTAGATCGAACCCCCATCCACCCAGAGAGTTATGCAGTAACGGAAAAGTTACTACATTTAATCGGTTGTTCCCTGGAAGATATTGGTGCAGATAAATTGAAAGAAGCTATTCAATCGATTAATACCAAAGAAGTTGCTAAACAATTAGAAGTAGGGGAACCGACGCTTCATGATATTGTCCAAGCGTTGACAAAGCCGGAGCGTGATCCACGTGATGATTTTCCACAACCAATTTTAAAGAAAAACGTATTATCGCTAGAAGACATTGAACATGGGATGGAATTACAAGGTACGGTACGAAATGTCGTCGATTTCGGCGTGTTTGTAGATATTGGCGTAAAGCAAGATGGGCTTGTTCATATTTCTAAAATGTCACATTCATTTGTGAAACATCCCATGGACATCGCCTCAGTAGGAGATGTTGTTACAGTGTGGGTAGAAGACATTGATGTGAATAAAGGAAGAATTGCATTATCCATGATTCAAGAGAAGTAATTATTGCGTAAAGATGTCGCTGCTGGAGAAAATATTCTCATACTCCTTTAGATAAGGTTACAAGGGAAAAATGTTTTCATTAAAAAATCCGAACTTTGATTTGGAAATCTGCTAGGAGGATTTCCAATTCGTTCGGATTTTTCTATACGTACATTTATTTAGTGAAAATAAATGAAAAGCTTATTAGGATTTTACACTTTCTGGAACTTGAAGTCCAAGCCCTTGTGCAATACGCTCGCCCCATTCAGCGTCAGCTTTATAGAAATGTTCAATTTGGCGAAGTTTTATTTTATCTCTTGTTACGGGTTTCATGTGATCAACAAATGCTTGAATTAAACGATCTTTTTCATCAGCAGACATTAAACGATATAAATCTCCAGCCTGTGTATAATGGTCATCACTGTCATACGGTACACTATCAGCTTCACCATAGACGTCAAATGGTTTTATTTTTGCTGTTGGATCCTCTACTGGACCATTTACACTATTCGGTTCATAGTTTGGTTTAGATCCGCCATTTCCATTAACTGCCATAAATCCATCTCTTTGGTAATGATTGACTTCTGCTTTTGGACGGTTAACCGGAATTTGGTGATGGTTTACACCAAGGCGATAACGGTGTGCATCAGAATATGCAAATAGACGTCCTTGTAGCATTTTATCTGGAGAAGCTTCAATTCCTGGTACAAATTGTCCAGGTGAGAAAGCTGCTTGTTCGACCTCAGCAAAATAGTTTTCAGGATTGCGATTTAAGATCATTCTTCCAACCTCAATACGTGGATAATCTTTTTTCGACCATACTTTAGTTACGTCGAAAGGATCCCATTTATACGTTTTCGCATCTTCATAAGGCATGATTTGTACATATAACTTCCATACTGGAAAATCTTCGTTTGCAATAGCGTTGTGTAAATCTTCTATATGATAATCTGGATTTTCTCCGGCAATCTTCTCTGCTAAAGAAGCCTCAAGCCCTTTTACACCTTGTTCACTAATGAAATGATATTTTATCCAAAAAGCTTCTCCGTCTTTATTAACCCATTTAAATGTATGACTACCGTAGCCATTCATATGTCTGAATGTTGCAGGGATTCCACGATCGCCATGCAAGTAAGTGATTTGGTGAAGTGACTCAGGAGAAAGTGACCAGAAATCCCAAACCATATCTTTATCTTTTAAATGTGTTTGTGGATTTCGTTTTTGTGTATGAATAAAGTCAGGGAACTTAATTGCATCTCTAATGAAAAATATAGGTGTATTATTGCCAACTAAATCATAATTTCCTTCATTTGTATAAAATTTAACAGAAAAACCACGTGGGTCACGAACCGTGTCGGCAGACCCTAATTCACCTGCTACTGTAGAAAAGCGAATAAATAAATCTGTACGTTTACCTGCTTCGCTTAAAAAATCAGCTTTGGTGTATTTGGAAATTTCATCGTTCGTTACTTCAAAGTAGCCATAAGCACCTGCACCTTTAGCATGAACAATACGTTCAGGAATTCTTTCTCTATTAAAGTGAGCTAGCTTTTCTAGCAAATGAAAGTCTTGTATAAGAGTAGGACCACGTTGTCCTGCTGTAATAGAATTTTGGTTATCAGCTACTGGCGCGCCTGCTGCTGTTGTCATTCGGTTTCTTGTATCCACATTAAATCCTCCCTCTAAGTAATAAATCAGAACTACAATTATATTATAATACAAATCAAACAAAAATCAATATTTATTTATAATTATTTTAAATAAATAAATGTAATCATGAGATTCGGTTAATATAGGTGAAAAATTGTGGTAAGTTATTGTATAATAATGTTGAAAAATGATAAGGAGTTTTTTCAAATGATAATAGTAAATGATAAAGAACTATATCACTTCGTAAATGATGTATCCCTTAACTGGTTCAATAAACCATTCTTTCATAAGGTTAAATTCAATCACCGCTTAAGAACGACAGGTGGGAGATATATTCCTGCTAAAAAAATGATTGAATTAAATCCAAAATACTTGGAAGAGGCAGGAGAACAAGCGTTTATAGGGATTATTAAACATGAACTTTGCCATTATCACTTACATATAGAAGGAAAAGGTTATAAGCATAGCGATCGTGATTTTAAAGAATTAATGTCTGCGACAAATTCTCCAAGGTTTTGTCAGCCATTACCTTCGCAGAGAGAATATAAATATATATATGCTTGTAAAACTTGTCATCAAACGTTTAAACGTCAGCGGAAAATGAGTACAAATAAGTATAGATGTGGCAAATGTAAGGGGAGAATAGCTTTAGTAATGGAGAAAGGTATATGAAAGCTTTTGGTGAAGTAAGTATAAACTTAAAGAAAATAGGAAAATACTATTGACGATTTTTGTCATTCGTGATACATTAAATAGGCTGTCAATTACATATTAATTGCAACCAAAAATGAGTTTATAAAATTTAGTTAATCTATTGACATTTAGTTTGATTTGATGTATTATATTTCTCGTTGTGATTTATTCAACTTATATTATTCCACAGTAGCTCAGTGGTAGAGCAATCGGCTGTTAACCGATCGGTCGTAGGTTCGAATCCTACCTGTGGAGCCAATTATGGAGAAGTACTCAAGTGGCTGAAGAGGCGCCCCTGCTAAGGGTGTAGGTCGCGTAAGCGGCGCGAGGGTTCAAATCCCTCCTTCTCCGCCATTTTATGGCCCGTTGGTCAAGCGGTTAAGACACCGCCCTTTCACGGCGGTAACACGGGTTCGAATCCCGTACGGGTCATTCTAAAAAATGAATAGGTCGGGTCCGGTAGTTCAGTTGGTTAGAATGCCTGCCTGTCACGCAGGAGGTCGCGGGTTCGAGTCCCGTCCGGACCGCCATTGTTGGGCTATAGCCAAGCGGTAAGGCATCGGGTTTTGATCCCGTGTATCCTAGGTTCGAATCCTAGTAGCCCAGCCATTTTTGCTTTTTAATGGATCTTTACAAGTTTACTATATCTTTGTTCTCGTAATAAGACAACAGAGAATTTCTAATCAGAAATAGGAGCCATTAGCTCAGTCGGTAGAGCATCTGACTTTTAATCAGAGGGTCGGAGGTTCGAATCCTCCATGGCTCACCATTACACATTTAAATATTGCGGGTGTGGCGGAATTGGCAGACGCGCTAGACTTAGGATCTAGTGTCTTCGGACGTGGGGGTTCAACTCCCTTCACCCGCATTAAGATATAACTGTTTTCTTCATATTATACTATAGAAGAAACTCGCAACTACCTCATCACAAAAAAACGAGTTGCTGTAAATTTTGGTTTCAGCTCCAAATTAATTGTGAAAAGGGAAGGTTAGGTAATAGTTTGCTTTTGCTTAAGCAGTTGCTACTATAGGGTATAGACTAATTGAAAGTTTATCTTAGTCTTAGTAAAATAAGTTCATTCAGAAGCTGTGATATACAGCCTTTTATTTTCCGCTTCATATATTGCGGTCGTGGCGGAATGGCAGACGCGCTAGGTTGAGGGCCTAGTGGGTGTATAACCCGTGGAGGTTCAAGTCCTCTCGACCGCATCAAAATTAATGAAATATTTTTTGCGCCCGTAGCTCAATTGGATAGAGCGTTTGACTACGGATCAAGAGGTTAGGGGTTCGACTCCTCTCGGGCGCGCCATATTACGGGAAGTAGCTCAGCTTGGTAGAGCACATGGTTTGGGACCATGGGGTCGCAGGTTCAAATCCTGTCTTCCCGACCATCGCACATTTGATGTGCGGGTGTAGTTTAATGGTAAAACCTCAGCCTTCCAAGCTGATGACGAGGGTTCGATTCCCTTCACCCGCTCCAATTAATTTTATGGGCCTGTAGCTCAGCTGGTTAGAGCGCACGCCTGATAAGCGTGAGGTCGGTGGTTCAAGTCCACTCAGGCCCATTTGCTTGCTATGCTAGGGAGTATGAACTTTATAGTTTGTAGTTTGTAGTTCAAAGGAAATGAAAACTATAGCATGAAGCTAATTTTCTCTAAAACTGGCAAGGCAAGATGATCTTATCATAAAAGAAATGTTGTCCACTAAAACAAATTATATTTTTATTAGAAAAGTGTTGACATTTCATTCTCTAGGTGATATGATATAAAAGTTGCTTCGTTGAAAGCAACGAAAAAATTTGCTCTTTGAAAACTGAACAAAACAACCAGTATGTCAAGGAAAAACAAACCCTGTTTTTCTTAAGAAATAAACTGAGAGAAATCTCAGAAGAAGCTAAGAATGATGAAGAACGGTGTTCATCATCA
>NZ_JABXHF010000007.1:0-60000 GCF_013393565.1 Virgibacillus sp. | reverse complement strand
AGTTATCTACCATGATCCAGTAGAAGTAGCAGATGAAAACCCGTTAAAAATAGATGTAGCAGATGTTCACCAAGGAGAATTATTATTGGTGAACGAGGAGTATGGGATAAAAGAGAGTGCCAAAACCGATATTAAAAACCTATATAAAAATCAAGAATTAACAGGTGATTATGGTTTACTTACGACAGATATAGCGTTGTCCAAAGAAATTACTGCATATTTTAATGAAATGATAGAAGGCGCAAAAAAAGATGGCGTAAATAATTTTTTAATTAGCAGTGGCTATCGTTCATTTGAAGAACAAACAAAATTGTATCAAGAAAAGGGAAGAGATTATGCGTTGCCAGGGGGTTACAGCGAACATCAACTAGGCTTAGCACTGGATGTAGGTTCATCAGAAGGAACGATGGCAGAAGCGGCAGAAGGAAAATGGATTGCGGAAAATGCATGGCAGTATGGTTTTGTGTTACGCTATCCGCAAGCGAAAACGGACGTTACTGGCATCCAATATGAGCCATGGCATATACGTTATGTCGGAAAACCGCATAGTGTCATTATGCAAGATAAAAACTTTGTTTTAGAGGAATATTTAGCTTACTTAAGAGAAAAGGAACAAATTTCTGCGACAGTGGATGGAAAAGAGTATAATATTCGTTATTATGCAGTTTCCAAAGCGAAAAAGGTAAAGATACCAAAAGGTTATAACTATACGATTTCTGGTGATAACGTAGGCGGTGTTATTATTACGTTGTATAAATAAAGCAAGCAGAACGAATATTGTCTAATGCTTTTTACATTATATTTCGTTAAATTTACAAAAAATTAAGCAAAATTTTATAGAATATTCGCTTCCTCTATGTCATAGTATGAGTGTGTTATATGAATACTGAATGGAGGGTATGTATGGGGAACCAATTACGAAAGAAATTATGTTACATGGTGTTAATTATTGCTTTGATAGTTTCAAATCTAGTTCCAACATCGACTGTGATTGCAGCAGATAAAGGCGATGCGGAAGCAGAAGATTTGTTTATATCCGAGTATGTGGAAGGGACCTCTTTTAATAAAGCCATTGAAATTTATAATGGTACAGGAGCTGACGTGAATCTAGCAAACTATCAACTGATTTTGTACAGTAATGGTAATACAGAACCAACAAGTACGGAAACTTTAAAAGGGACACTTAAAAATGGCGATGTTTTCGTACTCTCCCATAGAGATGCAGATGCTGCCATTCAACAGGTAACGGATCTTACATCAGCAGTGGTTAATTTTAATGGAAACGACGCGATTGCGTTAGAAAAGAATGGCGAAATAATGGATGTTTTTGGTGAAATAGGGAATGAGTCTGATTTTGCTAAAGATAAGACGTTCGTCAGAAATGCTAATGTGTCATCACCAACTGCTTCTTTTGGTATAGACCAATGGACGAATTATGGGAAAGATATATTTACTTATTTAGGAAGCCATACGATGGACGGGGATGGAGGACAAGATCCGAGTGAACCAACTGACCCAGATCCTGATCCGGAGCCAGAAACGAGCACGATTGCGGAAGCGAGACAGTTAGCGAATGGTTCAGAAGTTGTTGTGGAAGGGATTGTGACAGCTAATTCCGAAGCATTGAGCAATGGCAACCAGTTTAGTACATACATGCAGGATGAAACCGCTGGGGTTAATTTGTTTAACTTTGAACAAGGAGACTTACCTGAGGTACAAAAAGGAGATCGTGTGAAGGTAATAGGAACAACAGCATCCTATAAGGGGCTAAAAGAAGTTGTTCCAGCTTCGATTGAAGTACTTGAACAGGGTCAAACTTTGCCAGCCGTTCAACAAATCACATTAGAAGATTTACAAAATAAAGAGGTAGCCGAGTCTTATGAAGGCGAGCTCGTACGTGTCAATGGATATATTCCTTCCATTCCTAGCTCTCCAGCGGGTGGCGGCTATAATGTGTCATTTATTGATCAAGACTATAATGCTATTTTATTACGAATCATGGAAAATGCGGTAGATATTCTTCAAGTTGCTGAGAAACAGTGGTATGATGTTACGGGAATTGTTAGTCAATACAACGATTATCAGATTCTTCCAACGAAGCAAGCTGATGTACAAGTAGCGCAGCAACAGCCCGGGCCACCTTCAGCAGCTGGAGAATATGAAACAACGGTGGAAAAAATTACGGATGGCGATACGATCCGCATTGCTGATCCTGTCTTCGGTAGTGACCGTGTTCGGTTTGTTAATATGGATACGCCAGAGACCTATGCAGCAAAAAATAAAGCTCCAGAACGTCAGGAAATAAACGAAAATCAAAAGTATCATGGTGACGAAGCGACGAAGCATGTTCAAACCTATATTCAACCTGGGGATAAAATCACCGTCAAAGTCGGAGAACAACCGACAGATGATTACGGTCGTCTCCTTGCAGAGGTCATTACTGCTGATGGGGAAAATGTAAATTTGGAAATGGTTCGTGATGGCTATGCTGTCTCTTACTTTATTGCACCAATTGATGAAAAAGCATATCCAAAATATCAACAAGCGGTGAAAGAAGCAAAAGATCAAAGATTAGGTATTTGGGATGAAACGAATCCATTATTGGAATTACCGTTTGCTTTCCGCGCAAATGATGATCAAAAAGGCTTTTTACGTTATGTCGGTAATTCAGCTACAAAAGAATATGTAGAGCCAAATGATTGGGCAGACGTGCCGGTAGAAAAGCGCGTATTTTTCTCAAGTGCAGAAGAAGCAGAATCCTATGGGTATCAATCTGTTACAGGAAATCCATCCGAAGATAATCTGCTTGTACAATTTTTAAGCATGAATGATTTACATGGGAAAATTGATCAGCAATACAATTTAGATCCTGATGGGGACGGTGTTTTTGATACGTATGGGCGCATGGATTTTGTGGCATCAGCTTTAAAGGAAAGAGAGCAGGATAATCCGAATACGTTCATGGTACATGCTGGTGACATGATTGGTGGAAGTTCACCTGTTTCAGGACTACTACAAGATGAGCCAACGGTGGAAATTTTAGAAGAAATTGGCTTTGATGTCGGTACAGTTGGAAATCATGAGTTTGACGAAGGTACGAAAGAATTTATGCGCATGGTAAATGGTGGAGAACACCCAGAAGGGAAAGGTACAGAAGGCTATGATGGAATGAATTTCCCGCAGCTTTGTGCAAATTGTGTGGATAAGGAGAGTGGCGAGACGATTTTACCACCATTTCATATGGAAGAAGTGGATGGTGAAAAAATCGGTTTTATCGGTGTGAACACACAAGCATCAGCTAGTATGGTCATGCCTGATGGAATTGCTGATATCCAATTTACGGATGAAGTGGCGGCTGTCAATGAAGCAGTAGCTGCATTACAGCAGCAAGGTGTCGAAGCAATTGCCGTATTAGCACATATTCCAGCTGATCAAGCAGGCGATGGGGCAACTGGAGAAGCTGCTGATCTAGCGAGAGAAATAAATGATGCCGTGGATATTATCTTTGCTGCGCATAATCACCAAGTCGTAGATGGTGTCGTGGATAATAAGCTTATTGTTCAAGCTTCCGAATATGGAAAAGCTTTTGCTGATGTAGATGTGGAAATTGATCGCACGACTGGTGATATTGTGAAAAAAGATGCGGAAGTTGTATTTGTAAAGCAAAGCGATTACGAAGCGGATCCGAATGTCAGTAAAATTTTAACAAAATATGAAAATCAAATTGCGCCGATGATGAATGAAGTGATTGGCTATAATGCAACAGATTTAACGGGTGATTACAGTAATGATGGTGATCACGGGTTGGGGAATCTGCTCGCAGATGGAATGAAGTCGGTTATGAATAGTGATTTTGCAATGATGAATGGTGGCGGCATTCGCGACGATTTATTAGCTGGAAAAGTAACGTGGGGAGACTTGTACAATATTCAGCCATTCGGTAATACACTAATGAAATTTGAAATTAAAGGAAAAGACTTAGTGCCAATTATTAATGCGCAACTGTCGAAAGAATACGGACCGGATTATAGCATTAGCGGTTTTCATTATACGTGGGACCCCGAGGCAAGCAAAGTAGTAAATGTTACGTATCCAGATGGAACGCCAATTGAGGAAGACAAAACGTTTACTTTAACGGTGAATAATTTTATGGGAACTTCAAAAGGGTCGAAATATCGTCCGATTAGTGACCTTGGTAAAAACCCTGTCATGGGTCCGACTGATCTTGATGCAACAGTTGAATTTGTTAAAAGTTTAAACTCCACAGAGGATGACCCGTTTTTATATGCAGCGGAAGGAAGAATTTCCGTTGCAAAAGATGAAGAAGAACCGACAAAAAATCCAGGAACAGACAATGGCGATAACGGTGGTGGAACAAATGTTGATGTTGGAAATGACGGTAACAACGCCAATAAGCAAGAGAAGCATGATGGTGAGAAGACGCTAGGGAAAGATAACCATGATGATAATGGAGATAATGACGGCAACAGCTCGATGAGTGACAACGGTAATGGCACGTTGACAGGAGGTACGAAACATACTGCATTAGGAACAGCAGGAAGTCAACATGATCATGGAAGTAAGTTGCCAAACACAGCAACCAACCTTTATAATCTGTTATTCATCGGACTAGCACTTTTGGGTGGCGGTGTAGCGTTGTATCTAAGAAAACGATATATAGCAAACAAAGCAAGTTGACTGTTTTGGAGAAAGGGTTAGAGATGTAAATAGATGAAATTTATGAAGAGTGGTTCCAATCATTGTTATCTTTGAAGATTGGAACCATTTTTATCACAGAAGTAAGAAACTATCATGGGAGCGCCTAGAGTGACGATTGATCAAATAAAACAATGTTTGTTGTTTTATTTTAAAGGGATGGTATGAGTTTCTAACCAATGAACGATGTCTTCAAATTTAAATTTTCCTTCTGCTACAAGCACAGTGAAAACCTCATTCTCATTTGTATCTGAAATAATTTTTTTATGATTCTTTTTCAAAAACACATCTAACGAAGCAAATGCTGTACGCTTATTTCCGTTAAAAAATGTATGATTACGCGCTAATGATTCAAAAAATGCCGCAGCTTTTTCAAATAAAGTTGGATAGGCATCTTCTTTAAATAAGGTTTGCTGTGGGCGATATACTGCCGATTCTAAATATCCTTGCTCTTTAATTCCTGCTTGTTCCCCATCTCCGTACTTTCTCATGATAAGGAAGTGTATGATTGTAACTTCTTTTACGGTTAAATAATTTATACTCATAGGAACTATTTTAGCCTCTTAAACAATTCATCATGTTCTTCCATAGTTTCTTGTATCATACGAAGGAATTCTGGTTCTAATTGATCTTCTAACTTCTCTTTTCGTTTAATCACAAGAGCGTTTTCTTTCACTTCAAATTCTAGTTCATCACCACGACGAATATTTAACGCATCAACCATTGATTTTGGAATTCCAACTCCTAAACTATTTCCCAACTTGCTCACTTTCCGAGTTTCTTTTTCCATTGTAACCACACTCATTTCCATATTCTTTTTTTCAGTATATGCCGAAATAAGTCCTTATATACATACGTTATTACTATTATAACATACTTACATTATACCGTGATTTTCTTCCTATTACAATAAAAATGAGAAATAGAAGAAACTAAAATGGTACCTGTAGTAAAGAAGTATGGATTGGACCACTCTATGTCACGAAGAGGTAACTGTTTGGACAACGATCCTCAAGAATCATTTTTTGGTCACCTAAAGGATGAAGTAGATTTTATGAAGTAGAATATGAATCATCCAAAACATGAAGGAATTAAAATGGAAAATCAATCATTACATGACTTACTATAACAAATACCATTATTAGCGGAACCTAAAAAAGATGACTCCTATTTAATATAGGAATCACCTTTTATCTGCATAAGCCTCTTTTATAAGGGAGGGTAGATTTGTTATTAGAAAAGTCTACGCTTATCCCCTTTCCAACATA
Organism: Virgibacillus sp.; assembly: GCF_013393565.1. NCBI lineage: Bacteria > Bacillati > Bacillota > Bacilli > Caryophanales > Bacillaceae > Virgibacillus > Virgibacillus sp. Next base: position 54,016 of record NZ_JABXHF010000007.1, on the reverse strand, counting down.
CGGTCAAGTGCTAAACGAGCTTGGCAAGCTGTCTGTTTATCGACTGTAATTTGATTGACAGGCTTTCCTTTCTTTATACTTTCTAAAGACCAAAGGAGGTGTGGTAAATCAATTCGATTCATAGTCAAGCATGGACACATATACGGATTTAGTGAAATGATATGTTTATCTGGATGGTTGTGAATGATTCGTTGGACAAGATTCATCTCTGTTCCAATTGCCCAGGCAGATCCTGCTTTTGCCTGTTTAATCGTTTCAATAATATATTTCGTGCTACCATTATAATTGGCGGCATCAACCACTTCCTTTTTGCATTCGGGGTGAACGATGATATGCATGCCGGGATGCTCTTTTCTTATATATTCTACATTGGTTAAGGTGAAATTTTCGTGTACAGAGCAATGTCCCTTCCATAAAATTACTTTAACATCTTTTACATTGCCAGAAAAAAGAAGTTCCTCTTGGATTGGATCCCAAACTGCCATTTCTGTTTCAGCAATCCCGAGATCAGAAGCCGTATTTCTACCTAAATGTTGGTCAGGCAAAAATAAAATCCGTTCTTTTTTCGTAAATGCCCAGTTCACCATTTGATGGGCATTGGAAGATGTAACCGTAGCTCCTCCATGTTGACCGACAAATGCTTTAATTGCTGCTGTTGAATTGACATAGGTTAACGGGAGGATGGATTCGCCAAATTGTTGCATTAGTTTCTCCCAAGCACGTTCCGTTTGGTAAATATCAGCCATATCTGCTAAAGAACAGCCTGCTCTTCTATCTGGTAAAAGCACGATCTGCCCATCAGTGGTTAACATATCAGCCGTTTCTGCCATAAAGTGCACCCCACAAAATACAATATAAGAGGCAGAATTATTTTGTGCCGCGACTTGGGCAAGTTGAAGGGAATCTCCAACAGCATCGGCGAATTGGATAACCTCGTCTTTTTGATAATGATGACCCGGGATGAATAAGGCTTCTCCTAAATCATTCTTTATTTGCTTCACCCGTTCCTCCATTTCTTGTTGTGATACATGCAAATATTCTTCTGGAATAGAGTTGGTCGATGAAATCATTTCTTGAAGTAGATCCATGTATAAAAAACCCCTTTCTTTTACACGATATAAAATGTATACATTTTTGGTTTATAGTATAAGTAAAATGACAGCGTTTTTTCTCCATAAAGACTTGGTGTTAAGCTAAGTTCTTCTAACGAGTTCTTTGTCAGTTAGTATTAGCAACTAATCTATGATTTTTTTCTTCTTACCTCGTACTACACCTGTATAGGGAGGGAACATCCATGTCATGCGTTAACGATATACAGACGCACTAATATCCAGTGAAGGTGCTGAATGGGTTAAGCTACCTAATGAAATATAATTTACACCGCTATTCGCGTATGTAGGTAATTGGTCAAACGAAATCCCACCAGATGCCTCTGTAATGATTGTTTTTGGAACATGGTGTATCCAACGTTTAATAGTTTCTGGAGAGCAATTATCAAACATAATGATATCCACTTTATTAGAGATGGCCTCTAGCAATTGATCCTTTGTTTCAATTTCAACTTCAATTTTGACGGTGTGACCGAGCTTGGACTTTATTTGTTGTACGGCATTGGTTATAGAGCCCGAAAAGGCAATATGATTATCTTTAATCATCACGGCGTCATATAAACCGTACCGATGATTATATCCACCACCAGAGCGCACCGCTTGTTTTTCTAACATACGTAATCCAGGTGTGGTTTTTCTTGTATCGCAAATTTTCACATCTGTGTTTTTGACCATTCTTACTGCTTTGTATGTGCGTGTAGCAATACCGCTCATTCGCTGAATGAGGTTCAGTATAACCCTTTCTGCTTGTAATAGATGGATAATGGGTCCTGTTACAGTTGCGATCACATCAACAGCTGCTAGTTGGTCACCGTTATTTTTTTTGCGATTTATTTGCATAAGCGGATGCACCATTGGAAAGCCGACTTCGATTATTTCTGCCCCACAAAAAATGCCTTCTTCTTTAGCAAGCAATGTAAGTGTCCCCTGCGTATGATAATCGAACAAATGTTGACTTGTTATATCACCATGTCCAATATCTTCTAAAAAAAATGGCTTAAGTATGGTTTTTAATTGCATAAGGGATATCATAAGTGACCTCCATTCTGTCATTACTTTGGTAATGAATGATTCGTTTTTGTAGCCAATGTTCGTTATCTTTATTCGGGAAATCAGCGCGAATATGACAGCCTCTTGTTTCTGTCCGAAGTAATGCAGCCTCTGTGATAAGACGTGCGACAATCCACATAAGATAATTTTGAATGGTGGAAAGACTACATTGTTCTATCTGTCTAAAAGGGTCATTGGGATGCTTATTTAGCCAGCTTAATTGTTTGGATAAACAATCATGATCACGAATAATTCCAACAGCTTGCATCATGGATTGTTGAATTTGTTTTTTGGAAAAAGGAATGCCAGTTAGTTGAGCTCGATGTTGTTTCTTTGGTATAAAATCCATCGTCTGCGAACTGTCCAACTGTTGTATATAGGATGCAAGGCGCTTTCCGTAAACAAGTCCTTCTAATAAAGAATTGCTAGCAAGCCGATTGGCACCATGGACGCCACTAGCAGCTACTTCCCCAATGGCGTACAAACCTTTTACGGAGGTAGCTCCCCATGCGTTAATCAGGACACCTCCAATCATAAAATGTGCGCCTGGGGCAACAGGAATCTTACCTGTTTTCATAGATATTCCGTGCTGTTGCAACATCTTTGTTATGGCAGGGAATTTTGCAGGGAAATCTCTTACTTGTCGAATATCTAGATATATTTTTCTGCCCCTATTTACTTGTTGAAATAATTGATGGGCAACAATATGCCTTGGTGCTAAATCTCTTTGCGGATGAACCTCTTTCATAATTTTCTCGCCTAAATCATTGATTAATCTAGCACCTGCGCCACGAACAGCTTCAGAAATAAGTCCAACACTTTTCCCATTTATATAGAGCAGTGTTGGGTGAAATTGAAAAAATTCCATATCACTAATTTTTGCCCCTGCTCGGTAAGCAAGCGCTATTCCATCGCCTGTAACAGAGGAAGCATTAGATGTATTTGTATACAGTTCACCAGCACCGCCTGTTGCTAACACGACATGGTTAGCCATATACATATGAGAGACTTCATTTTTGTCTTTTGTTGTAACGCCAATACATCGACCTGATTTATTTTGTAATAGATCGATGACCATCTCGTTTTCTATCCAGTGAACACGTGTAGAGGAACGCAATGAGTCAAGCAAAAAATGGATGACATATTTACCCGTTTGGTCCCCGCCACAATGAGCAATTCTAGCTTTACTATGGGCACCTTCTAAGCCTAAAGAAATTTTTCCATTTGCATGTGTATCAAATGGGACAAGTTTAACCCAGTCATGCATGAATTGCTTGCCCTCTGTAACTAGATCATAAATCGCTGTGGCATTCCCATGCTGATCACCGGCAATGATCGTGTCTTGATAATGGTCGTAGGCGTCATCGTCTGTGGAAATAGCAGCAGCAATACCTCCTTGTGCACGATAGGAATTACTATTTGTTATAGCTTTCTTTGTGATTATTGTCACATTTAATTGCTCTTGAAGTTGGTTGGCAAGTTGTAATGCTGCAATCCCGCTACCAATAATAATGATGTCTGTCTTTTTCACTGTAAATTCACCTTTTTACATGTGTCTTGACACATATCATTACATATTATTAAACTAAATACAAGTGTTTTTTATTAGATACTGTTCTGGCTTCCATAGATCGATAGGTTGTTTTCTAAGAAGGGAGATAGAAGGAGCTCTTTTCTCTAAAAAAAATAAATTTCAGAAAGAAAGAGGGGAGATAAACATGCTATACTTTGATTACGCTGCAACAACGCCCATGGATGAGGAAGCGTTAGCTATTTATCAGCAGGTAGCTGCAAACTTTTGGGGAAACACAAGTAGCATACACCATATTGGGGGAGAAGCAAAAGAAATACTAGAAAACAGCCGGGAAAAGTTAGCGAGGTTATTACATGTTCCGGCAAGAGGACTTTATTTTACATCAGGTGGTACAGAATCCAATCAGTTAGCAATTGTGTCCCTTGCCTTAAGTCAGTCGAACAAAGGAAAGCACATTATCACATCGCAAGCAGAACATGCTTCTGTTTTTTCAGCATTAGCTTATTTGGAAAATAAGGGATTTGAAATAACGAAGATTCCGTATACAAAAGGAGGACAAGTAGATGTACATCAACTAGAAAAAGCAATTCGTTCGGATACAATAATGGTAACCATTAGTTATGTCAATGCAGAGATTGGCGCTATTCAACCACTTCAAAAAATTCAACAGCTACTACCTCCGAATATCATTTTTCATACCGATGCTGTCCAAGCCTTTGGTAAAGTTGATTTTTCCAAGCTGCATCAGGTTGTTGACAGTTTTTCCATCTCTTCGCATAAATTGTATGGTCCAAAAGGTGTGGGGGCAGTTTACATACAACCGAGGTTGGCTATTAAAGGGATTTTTCCTTTACAAACCCATGAGCATGGTGTTCGTGGTGGAACCGTCAACACCCCAGGTATTGCAGCTTTTGTTGCTGCAGCAGTAAAGTATACGAGAGCAGAAGTAGATCATGCAGATGCTTTACGTCGACTGTTTTTAATAAAGTTAAAGCGTGAGTTGAAGGATTGCTATCAAGTGATTGAATCGTCTGTATCGCAACTTCCTCATATTGTTGGTTTGGCAATTCATCATTATGAAGGACAATTCATTATGTTACAATGTAATCGCAAAGGTGTTTGTATATCAACTGGCTCCGCATGTGGTCAAGCGTTATCGACAGCTGGAAAAACAATGCTAGCAATGGGATACACACAGGAAAGGCAGAAGGAATTTATCCGTATTTCTTTTGGGAAAGATACGAAAGAAAAAGACGTTATGCAATTGGTAAAAATATTAAAGGAAATTGTAACTAGAAATAAAGGAGTAGGTGAAGGAGTTTGCAAAAACAGAAAAAAGTACTTGGTGAAGAACGCAGGCAGTTCATTTTAAGCGTATTAAAGGATGCGAGCAAACCGATTACTGGTAGTGAATTAGCTAAAAGAACAAATGTCAGCCGGCAAATTATTGTTAACGATGTGACTTTGTTAAAAGCGAGAAGCGAACCAATTATTGCAACAAGTCAAGGGTATATGTATTTACAAGCGTCAGCTACTGAGAGTGTAGAAAAGACCATCGCTTGCCAGCATACGCCTGATGAGGCAGAGGCAGAATTAAATATTATTGTTGACCATGGTGTGACAGTAAAGGATGTAACGATTGAACATCTCGTATATGGCGATCTAGCAGCTTCGATTATGGTATCCAATCGCAAGGATGTAGAGCAATTTATTAAAAAAATTACTTCTACTGGTGCAGCTTATCTGTCTGAGCTTACAGAAGGGGTACATTTGCATACATTAGTTGCTGCTAAAGAAGAACAAATTAACGAAGCAGAAATAGCTTTAAAACAAGCAGGATTCTTGTTGGATCATTGCGATATAAGAGGGTGATTACGGGCATCTAAAGAGTAAATAAACCTTTCGTGCTGTGCAAAAAGATAGAAGAAGTTCAAGGGATGGAGGACGTGGACGGTTTTAGTTAAACATTTTGCTACTTCATATAGGTGTCCTTGAAACGCTCTCTCATGTAGGAAAAGGAGAGATCCTTTTCCATCATACCAAAGCATAAAGCTTCTGGGTTTATCTATACGTAAAACGGAGGGTTTTGTCATAGTTACTTGGTAATAAGCCAAGCTTTCTAATGTAGAATAGGTGGAAGGTTTTCTGAATTATTTGTGTTTTTCATGCTAACATGGAGTTCATTCAGATCGTTAACAGCTGCATAAAAGACATCATTTACATCAAAAATATTTTTTCTTTCCAATTCTTGATAAAGCCAAGTTGTATTTAAATTTCTCGAAGAAAGAACGTGTTTGTAAATTGTTCCATCAATAACAACTGGTACATCAATTCCCTTAGCGGAACTTCTTTGTTGCGTTAGAATATGTTCGACACGTGCAGCTTCCTTTTCAGGATATAATTTAATAGATAAATAACCATTTGCTTCAACGATAGCTATTTCAACATCCTTTACATTAAAAATTTGTTGTGCTCGTAACATTTGTAAAATAGTATCAATGGGATACTGTATTTTTTTCATTTCTTTCACTAAAAATTGTCCTTGATAAATGACCATTGTAGGTTCAAATGTTAACAAGCGGCCTATTTTACGATTGTTGATTTTCCACGTTGCCACTATTTTTTGAAGTACAGCAATTGCTACAATTGCAATAGCTGTATAAATATGATTTATCTCTGGGTCTGCAATATCAGCACCAACTACAGAACCCAAAGTTAAAATAACTAAGAAATCAAACACCGGCAATTCTCCTATGGAGCGTTTTCCCATAAAAAGTGTTGCAAATAGTGCTAGTGGCAAAATGGTCGCAACTCGCCCTAAAATCTTTAATAGTTCTAATGCATATTCCATTATCTCACCTCATTTAGAACACTTTACCCTTTAATATGACACGAAAATGTATAATTATTTACATGCCAACTAAAATAATATTATTTTCATGAAACGGATTAAAATTGGAAGATGTTGGGGGTGGACTTTTTGTCAAAAGGGCTTATTCACCATATAGAGTTATATGTCTCTAATTTAAAAACATCCACTAAGTTTTGGGGGTGGTATCTGGAGGAATTAGGATACCGTTCTTTTCAAAAGTGGGAAAGTGGACAAAGCTGGAAAAAAGGTGATACATACATCGTTTTTGTACAAGCAGAAGAACGATGTCTGGATGTGACTTATCATAGATGTCGAGTTGGTTTAAATCATCTTGCATTTTATGCTGATTCACGTCAACACGTAGATGATATGACGGAGAAATTAAAAAATAAAGGAATTGCTATACTGTATAAAAAGCAGCATCCATTTGCTGGTGGAGATGACCACTATGCTGTATACTTTGAGGACCCAGATCGAATAAAAGTGGAGCTAGTAGCCCCTGAATAGTTCCATGAAATTTGGCAAATTTTGTTCGAAGGGAAATTGGATTATGAATAGGGCGTTATTTCTTATATTAGAGGAGTTGCAGATTGGGAAGGTGCTCATTTAGCAGTGCATTAAATCAACGAGAGGACTGGAACGTTCATACTATATCGTTAGAGGCTACTGTAAATTCAATAGGAGCTATATGTGGTGCAGTTGATTTTTGGGAGAAAAATGGGTTTTAAACAATTATAACCATACTGGTAATTCAGTTTACATATGGAATGATTATGAAAATTATCATCCTGAGGGCAGTTTTCTAGAGCAACAAGCAATAAAAGATAAAAATTTGGTCGCAAATAAAACGGTTCTATGGAGTTTACCAATTTAGTTTTAGAATTGATTCATTTTGATACGCCAGAGAATAGGAAGAAAATGGTGTATATGAATAGGCATGGCTTTTATAAATATAGTAAAAATTATAGAAACCCATACTTGGGGTAATTTTTGTAATAAGTGAGGGGGCAAAAGTCAGAAGAAATAAGGGATGTAACAAATAGATTAGAAAGAGCTGGACTATACTATCACATTCTTCATATTATGGCAAAAGGGATGCAGTAAGTAATATTACTGCGCCCCTTTTTATTAATGGAGTCAAGGGGGATCGAACCCCTGACCTCTACGCTGCCAGCGTAGCGCTCTCCCAGCTGAGCTATGACCCCCAGTATAGACACAAGTCTTATTATAAATAATTGCGTATATTATTTCAAGTGTATAAATCAAGATATACTGACAAAATATTTATAAATGACGAATTGGTGAACGATATGTATACAGAAAAGTGATATCTAAGCAAATGGAGGAGCTTTCTTGAAACTCTCTGAATAATTGTCAAAACAAAGATAGACAAGCTTTTTACAAATGAAGATATGAAACAACTTCACTTTAAATATCATAATTTTTCGCCATTTGACGTTTAAAAATGTGAGGAGTACCATAAAAACATCTTGAAGAAAAATTATCAGTCTATTCTGAAGGAGTTTGAATCATGTCAGCACATAGTAAAGAAGAAATTGTAAATAGTGTCCCCCAGACGGGGTTTTTTGGTCATCCAAAAGGTTTGTTTACACTTTTCTTCACCGAATTTTGGGAACGTTTTTCCTATTATGGAATGCGCGCGCTGTTACTTTATTACATGTATACCGAGATTGCAAGTGGTGGATTAGGTATCGCTGATGATACTGCTAAATCCATTATGGCAATTTACGGATCACTTGTGTATATGTCAGGAATTATCGGAGGATGGATTGCTGATAGGCTACTAGGAACACAGCAAACGGTGTTTTATGGTGGCGTATTAATTATGGTTGGTCACATTGTATTAGCGTTACCTGCTGGGGTAACAGGATTATTTTTATCTATGTTTTTAATTATTATGGGTACAGGCTTGTTGAAGCCGAACGTCTCTAGTGTAGTTGGTGATCTTTACCGCTTATCGGATGTAAGACGCGACTCAGCATTTAGTATTTTTTATATGGGTATAAATATGGGGGCGTTAATTGCACCTTTAATTGTTGGTACATTAGGCCAAGAATACAATTTTCATTTAGGCTTCGGTGTAGCAGCAATAGGTATGTTATTAGGTCTCATTGTTTTTGTAATTACAAAAAAGAAATACCTCGGTTTAGCTGGAACGTATGTACCTAATCCACTCGCTAAAGATGAAAAGAAAAAAGTGTTTGGACAAATGACTATTGGAATTATATTTATTATTATATTAGGTTTTGTTACTATATCGACAGGCATATTAACAATTAACCGATTTACTTACCTTGTAAGCATACTCGGAATTCTTATTCCTACCATATACTTTATTGTCATGTATCGTAGCCCTAAAACAAATGAAGATGAAAAATCACGTCTGCTTGCTTATATTCCATTATTCATTGCCGCGATCATGTTTTGGGCAATACAGGAGCAAGGATCTATCATTCTAGCAGAATATGCAGACAAACGGACACAATTGGAATTTCTAGGTATAGAGCTACACTCATCGTGGTTTCAATCGTTAAACCCATTATTTATTGTTGTTTTGGCGCCAGTATTTGCGGGATTATGGATTAAGATGGGCGAACGACAGCCATCCACTTCTAAAAAGTTTTCTCTCGGTCTGTTTTTTGCTGGGCTATCTTTCTTAGTCATGATTATTCCAGCAGCTATTAATGGAACGGAAACGTTAGTGAATCCCATCTGGCTAGTGCTTAGCTTTTTACTCGTTGTTATTGGTGAACTATGTTTATCGCCTGTCGGTTTATCGGCAACTACCAAGCTTGCACCAGTTGCATTTTCAGCCCAAACAATGAGTTTGTGGTTTTTATCAAACGCTTCTGCTCAAGCAATTAATGCGCAAATTGTGAAACTTTATCAGCCAGCTACAGAAATTATTTATTTTGGTGTTATTGGCGGGGCTGCAATTTTGTTAGGAGTAATTTTACTTTTAATGTCACCAAAAATTCAACAGTTTATGAGAGGGATTCGTTAAGATTTACACCTGTCTCATGAAGATATTTTATCTATAATGAGACAGGTGACATTTATTCTGCACAGATCAACCCAATTTGGAGTGCGCGAGTCCGATATGATACGACTGGTTTACAATTATGCAGTACCTCCTGCATTTTGTCTTTGACCTAATTCTTGATCCATAAGTAATAATGCTGATGGATTATTGTTTGCCAATTTCAATCGTTCTACAATCGTTAATGCTTGCGCTTCTTCATCAATTTGTTCCCTTAAAAACTCTAGAACGATAACAGTTGTTTGTGGATCCACTTGTGTTATATAATCATAAGCCTGTCGATAAGCGTTTGTTACATATTGCTCATGTTCAAGAACGCTTTCAAAAGTTTCAAGTGGCGTTCCGAAATCACTTGGTTGTTGAGGAACATCACTTAGCTTAACAATGCCGTCTTTTCCAGTTAAATAATCAATTAAAGTTAGCATATGTGTTCTCTCTTCTTCCGATTGCAACCGTAACCACCTTGCCATACCAGTGTAATTTTTACGATCTAAATAGGCTGACATAGCTAAATACAAAGTTGTTGATATATGCTCAATCTGAATGAGTTGATTCAATAGTTGCTGAACTTCTTCTTTTACCATATTATATCCCTCCATATTTACATATCTATAATAGGTTATGCCCCAATGAAAATGATGTTCTAAAATATCGTGTGAGATTTCTCTTTAAAACAAAAAAACATCTCCTTCATCATAATGGAAATGTGTTAAAGGTAGATGAAATGTTATATCAATCTTTCGACATTGTAAGATAATTTTGCCTGTTTTTATGGTAATATAAATTTATCAAATCAATCGATGAGGTGAAATGACAATGAAATCCGAACATATCTTATCTTCACTTTGTTATTTTAGCGTATTTTTTGCTCCGTTTATTTTTCCCATTGTTGTTTATTTCTTATCAGATAATGGTATTAAAAACCATGCTAAAAGTGCTTTGTTTATACATTTAATTCCTGCGATAACGGTTATTGGAGCATTCATTGCTCTTTTGATAAGTAACTTAAATGAAAATGTGACAACCTTAGCGATAGCGACAGTAGTGGTTATAAATGCATATTATTTTATTCTCAATTTAGTTAAAGGGGTTAAAGTTTTGCAAGGAAGTTCTACAGTTTAGACAAAGAAGAATGGCTTGGTGTTTCACTGGAAAATAGTGGGAGTGATGTAAAGATACTTTACATCATTCCTTTTTCATATTTTGCAATATAAGAAACATATAAATCAACGCTTTGTTTTTTGGATTTTTTTTATGGTATGATAGCTTTAGTTTGAAAAAGAGCGAAGTACTTATATTGTCATCTCAGGAGTGTTAGAAGTGGTTAAAACAATAGAAAATTCCTCCTAAAATTGTAAATTACACTATTTAGGAGGAAAAATAATGAATGAACAATTGAATCATAATCAAAGCGCGCAAAAACACGGAAAAAATGTTTTGTTAATCCTGACTTTAGCATTCTCTGTGTTATTATCTGGAGTTACTGTCGATATGGTTACGCCTGTATTAGGTTTGATTGGCAATGACTTAGGGGCATCTGAAGCTCAAACGAGTTGGATAGTTGGTGGTGTTGCACTTGTTTTGGCAATAGCCATTCCTTTTTATGGACGTATTGCCGATTTTGTAGAGGCAAGAAAGTTGTTTACTATTGGTGTTTTAATTTTAACATTAGGTAATCTTATTGCTGCTCTTGCGACGGAGCTAAACATGTTAGTAATTGGAAGAATGATTCAAGGTGCTGGAATGGCTTCTGTGTCCGTTGTTTCTATTATCGTTATTTCTAGAGTGTACCCACCAGGTCAACGTGGTATCGTTTTAGGAATTGTTGCTGGCAGCATTGGCATCGGAACTGCCGGTGGCCCGATTTTTGGAGGACTCGTCGGACAATGGCTAGGTTGGAAAGCTTTATTTTGGATAACATTTACTTTAGGGATACTTATTGCAATAAGTGCACAAATTTCCATGCAAAAAATCTATCCTTTAGAGAGTGAAAAAAACAAAACATTTGATGTCATAGGTGGTATTTCTCTAGGTCTAATGATAGGTTTCTTTTTGCTAGGGATTACTTTATCTGAAAATCAAGGTTTAGTTTCCTATTTAACGATGATATGTTTAGGTGTATCGTTCGTTGCTCTAGTTATTTTAATCATACGAATAAGGACTTCTAGTAATCCATTTATTCCACCGATCTTGTTAAAAAATCGTGCGTACGTTCGTTCTGTGCTCATTATTTTTTTATCAATGTTTGCTTATTTTCCTATTCTTGTATTTATTCCCCTGTTAGCTGTGGAAGTAAATGGATTTTCACCCGGTGAGGCTGGAATGCTCCTGTTACCAGGAGGAGCAGCTGTTGCCATTTTATCACCAATTGTAGGAAGATTATCTGACTGTATAAAACATGAATTTCTCTTAATAGCTGGTCTGCTATGTATGGGTGGCTCTACGTTCTTTCTCTCCACTTTTTCAGGAGGGTCTCCTATCACGTTATCGATGGGCGTGCTAGGAAGTGGGATTGCTTATGCGCTTATAAATTCTCCTGCGAATAACTTTGCCGTATCTACATTGAACAAGGAACAGGTAGGAGTAGGAATGGGGTTATTCCAAGGCGCTTTATTCTTAGGTACAGGTGTAGGTTCAGCGTTGATGGGTACTTTCTTAGCCTTACGTCGTAAAGGGGAGAATGCCATTAATCCTATTTATGAATCACATGTGCCTCATTATTCTGATGTTTTTTTTGCACTAACTGTTATTACAATGATTGCGCTTGTTAGTACGTTTCGTATATCGAAGAAAATAGGATAAATGTAGGGCTTGTAGGAAAGACGATAGCGATTAGATATATAAGCAATTTGGTAAAGGTTAATTTTTTTAGTAGACAAAGCTTTATAGAGATGGGAAGAATCTAATTTCATTGGCCACAGTGATTTGCACTGTGGCCTTCTTAGGTATGAGTAGAAATGAACAGTCCACTGGAAAATAGTAAATATGGCTAGCAAATTGTCTGTAAAGAAGTATAAAATGTAATAAACGGAAAGGGATTAAAAATGATAATAAATCGGAACTTTAAACTGTCTATTATTAAAAACACGTTTCTAAGACATCTATCTTTTCCATTCTTTACATTCATGAAATAATTACGATATATTATTGTTAATGAAAATTGTAGAAACGTATAAGGAGTGAAGTTTTTGAAGAAGCAGCATGAAAAAATCGCCAATCGAGAAGCATGGATAGGCGTAGGTTTGGTTATTTTTAATTTTACATGGTGGTTCGCTTTCGCTTATGGCTTGGGTAAGAAAGAACCTGATCAATATACATATATTCTTGGCTTCCCTGCATGGTTCTTCTATAGCTGTATCCTTGGATTTATTGTTATGGCGGTGCTTGTAACAGTCATTGTAAAGAAATATTTCGTAGCCATTCCATTTGATGAGGAGATGGAAGAAGAATGAATTGGGAATCACTCATACCGCTAATTGCAATACTTATTATTATTTTTGGAGCAGGAATATGGGCAGGCGGCTACTTAAAGTCATCTACTAATTTTGCACAGGATTACTTTTTAGGTGGCAGAAGTCTCGGGGGATTCGTGCTCGCTATGACAATGACCGCAACGTATGGGAGTGCAAGCAGTTTTATTGGTGGACCTGGAACAGCTTATAATGAAGGGCTTGGTTGGGTGTTACTCGCCATGTCGCAAGTAGCAACTGGTTACTTTGTTTTAATGATTTTGGGAAAGAAATTTGCTGTTGTTACTAGAAAGTATAAAGCTTTAACGATGGTGGATTTCTTAAAGGCACGCTATCAATCTAAGTGGGTCGTTATTTTCTCGGCACTTAGTATTATTATTTTCTTATTTTCAGCTATGGCTGCGCAATGGATTGGCGGTGCAAGATTAATTGAATCGCTTATTGGAATTGACTATATGAGTGCATTATTCATTTTTGCTGTAGCTGTATTAATTTATGTTACGGTTGGCGGATTTCGAGCTGTAGCATTAACAGATGCGATCCAAGGAAGTATCATGTTTGGTGGTACACTTATTTTGCTCATTGCAGTTATTATCGCAGGTGGTGGAGTCCCAGCACTTATTGCTGATTTAACTGCTGAAAACCCGAATCTAATTACTCCTTATGGTTCCGAAGGGCAATTAACACCTACTTATGTATCCTCATTTTGGATTCTAGTTGGTGTAGGTGTGGTTGCTTTACCACAAATTGCTGTACGAGCTATGTCTTACAAAAACGCTCGATCGATGCATCGTGCAATTATTATTGGTACCGTTGTAGTAGGGTTTATTATGCTTAATATGCATTTAATCGGTGTTTTTGCTAGGCCTATCTTACCAGGCATTGAAGTTGGTGATAAGGTGATGCCATTAATTGCTTTAGAAGTGATGCCAAATTGGTTGGCAGGAATTGTACTTGCTGCCCCTATGGCAGCGATTATGTCAACGGTAGATTCGTTATTACTTCTAGTAAGCTCAACGATCGTGAAGGATGTGTACTTAAACTATGTGAAGCCAGATGCCTCTCAACAGACGATTAAACGTTTAAGCATAGGGATTACGGCTTTACTTGGTGTAATTATCTTCTTGATGGCTTTAAACCCGCCTGACCTAATTATTTGGTTAAATCTATTTGCTTTTGGTGGCTTGGAGGCAGCATTTATTTGGCCGATTGTGCTTGGATTGTATTGGCAAAAAGGCAATAAATATGGCGCGCTTGCATCCATGGTTACTGGCGTAGGATTGTATATCATCTCTGATCTATTCTTTCCACAGCCGTTCGGTCTCCATTCGGTTGTTATGCCAGTCGTCGTTTCTTTCTTTGTTTATGTCGTGGTTAGCTTACTTACGCAAAAGCAAACAGCGAGGATGCGTGTGTTATAATTGCTAGTTAGATTCGCGTGTTAATCCCTTGCAAGTGGCTATCAAGAATTAGCCCCCTTATTTTATGGTTTATAGTATAAGAAAAACAAAGGCTTCGCCACAAACTTGAAGACAAGTCAAGTTTTTCAAATAGATAAGGGGGCTTCTATGTTTAAATCTTCATTTTTTCTTTAAACTGAAAGAATGCATCCAATGCACTTGCATTGTGCAAAGACCCTTTGTTAACAATTTGTTCCATCGGTTTTCCTTGTAAAATCTTCTTTACGGGAATCTCTAGTTTTTTACCGTTTAACGTTCTTGGTAAATCTGGTACTTCATATATAGCAGTAGGAACGTGGCGTGGAGAGCAATGGGCGCGAATATGTTGGTTGATTTTCCGTTTTAGGTCATCTGTTAATGGATATCCATCTTTCATAACGACGAATAAAGGAACAAATGAATCACTGTCTGGACTAGGAATATCTACAATTAAACTATCCTCAATGTCTGGAATGCGATCAACTGCTCGATATATTTCACTCGTTCCAATACGCACGCCACCGCGATTAATAGTTGCATCTGATCTTCCATAGATGACGCACGTGTCTCGTTCCGTTATTTTTAAATAATCGCCATGTCGCCATATACCTGAGAACATGTCAAAATAGCTTTCTCTTAAACGTTCCCCATCTGGATCATTCCAAAAATAGATTGGCATGGAAGGAAAAGGTTCTGTTAAGACAAGTTCACCAACTTCCTCAATAAGAGGCACACCATTATCATCAAAAGCTTCAATTTTAGCTCCTAAGCCACGGCACTGCAATTCGCCAGCATAGACTGGTAAAGTAGGCACGCCGAGAATAAACGCCGTACATACATCCGTACCACCGCTGGCAGAAGCAATCCACAAATCTTTTTTTACATTTTCATAACACCATAGAAAACCTTCAGGTGGAAGTGGAGATCCGGTGGAGCTGATGTTCTTTAAATGGCTCAAGTCATATTGTTGATACGGTTTTATAGCGTCCTTCATGCAAGCTGTAATATAACTTGCACTTGTTCCAAACACTGTCATTTTCGTTTCTTCCGCTAATTTCCATAATCTTTCTTTCGAGGGGTAAGCAGGATTTCCGTCATATAAAATAATCGTACTTCCTGTCAGTAGTCCGCCTACTAGAAAGTTCCACATCATCCAACCCGTTGTGGTAAACCAAAAAAAGCGGTCACTTTCTCCAAGGTCAGCATGAAATGTCAATGCTTTAAAATGTTCTAATAAAATACCGCCTTGGCTGTGAACGATAGGCTTTGGTTTTCCAGTCGTTCCAGAAGAAAAGAGTACCCATAAAGGATCATTGAACGCAACATGTGTATATTCAATATCACCTTTGACTGCCTGATTGATTGCTTTTTCCCAATGCACAACATGTTGTAATGAGGAAAAGGTAGCCTGATCATCTAAATAGGAAATAGCAATCGTCGCTTTTAAGGTTGGCAGACTGGATTGAATTTCTGCTGCTACTTCTGTTCTGTCAAATGTTTTCCCGCCATATTGGTAACCGTCCACCGTTAAAAATAACGTCGGTTCAATTTGTTGAAAACGATCAATAACACTTTGCGTGCCGAAATCTGGAGAAGCACTAGACCATACTGCTCCGAGACTGGCAGTAGCTAGAAAGGCAACGACAGCTTCGTAAATATTTGGTATATAAGCAACGATGCGATCTCCTTTTTGAATGCCCAATCGTTTAAATGTTTGTTGTATTGCTATTGTATCTTGATACAGTTTGTGCCAAGAGACTTCAGACACTTTTCTACGTTCAGAGGTATGGATGATGGCTGGTTGATCCGAATGTCCTCTATTTCGAAAAATATGCTCTGTATAGTTCACAGTCGCTTCAGGAAACCATTTTGCTCCTGGCATATGATGTGAAGACAACACAGTTTGATAGTCTTTTTTTGCTTGCAAATCAAAATACTCCCAAATACTTTCCCAAAATACCTTTATTTCTTTTACAGACCAATTCCATAAACTGTGATAATCCTGAAAATACAAATTTTTATGTTCATGTAGCCATTGCATATAGCTGTTTATTTTTGCGGCTGCTTTTCTCTCTGAACTTGGTTCCCATAGTAATTCCCCTTCTTTTACTTCCTTCATCATGCCCCTCCTTGTTCCCCTTTTTGAAGTGCTGTAACGCTTCCTTTTCCCAAATTCTGAGGATAAAGCGGAAGCAACAGCCTTCTACGTTCAATTCGTTTCATTAACAAAACAAGAGATATTAGATTGTCTCTTTCTCGATGTGAAATTGATTTTATCAGATGATTCTTTCTTTCATTATATGGAAACGGTTTCTTTGTGTAAAGTGTAGATGAATAGGAAAAATACTCCTGTATACCGTATTTGGTTCACAGGAGTATGCATAGATCATCTAATTAAAAACAATGTACATGTATTCCAAATAGTGCGTGTTGTAAAGCTCCCACTACAAGCTTAGAAAGGTGTGCTGGATAAATCTTGTCTAAAAGAACGAAGGCTGTTTATTGGTTTTTGCCTGCTAAAACATCAACAAATTTCTTCATATAAGCTGGTAAGTCTGGTGGCCTACGACTTGAAATGAGGTGGCCGTCAACAACGACAGGCTCATCTATCCAAGTAGCCCCTGCATTCATCATATCATCTTTAATGCCAGGAGTGCTGGTTACTTTTTTATTGGTTAAGATGTTCGCTGAAATCAATACCCATCCAGCATGGCAGATTTGTCCGATTGGCTTTTGTTTTTCATTCATTGCTTGTACCATTTGAATTACCTCTGAATAGCGTCGCAATTTATCTGGTGCCCAACCTCCAGGGACTAAAATAGCATCATAGTCGTTAACGCAGACGTCAGAGAATGCGAAATCGGAAGTAGCTGGTACACCATATTTCCCATGGTATACTTTTTCAGCTTCCTTACCTACTAAATGAACGGTAGCTCCCTCTTCTTGTAAACGCAGGACTGGATACCAAAGTTCCAAGTCTTCAAAGTCATGATCTACAAGTGCAATGACTTGTTTGTTTTTTAATCGCATTGTATCCCTCCAAGTATCCGTATACAACTATTGTAGCAAACGAACCCTTTTACAAGAAAGCTGGAGCTATTAAAGAGAGAATTTGGGCAACCATCATGAGTAAGTATATTGGATAAATCACTGACTACGATGAAAATAAACTGTTACCTTGCATAAAATCTTTTTAAAAACGACAGCGTTCTCTCACCATAAAAACTTTGACGACAAGCCTTCGTTTTCTAAAGACAGTTTTTTATTCCAGACATAAGATGCACCATTTCGAGAGTTTGGATGTCAACTTGTTAAAAGTCTTTCGGACATAGAAAATAAATGAAGCTTCACTTCATTGCCTTATTTAATTGCAAGACGTTTCTTTTTTGTATCCAGATGCCAATAATCCAAATGATAGTGTATATAATAGTGAAGATTACAATAGCGAATAGTAATGATTTGATGGACATATGTAGCCAATCTGCCCAAATGGCTATGGGAAAAAAGAATAAATTTGACAACAGGTAGTGAATGCTTGTTTGCTTTAATGGACTCCAATGCTCTCGTTCAAATAGAAGTGATGCTAATGCAAAGTAAGACGCTATGAATAGCGTAGATAGCGCACTTTTCCAAAAATACATGATTGATATTTCGATGTCTTGAAAGGTAATAACGGTAAGCACGATAAACGTGATTAATCCAGCAATAGCGACGCCAACTGTTAAACGTTTTATGGCTTCAATCCACATTTTTTCTCCACCCATCATTAGTTTTCTTTTAATTGCTTTCACATATTTATGGTTCACGTATTCTTTATTACCTGATTGAAAATAAACACATAGATTGCCATTAAAATGTAGTTCAAAATACGCTATTCGAAGTACGTTTCCAATAACAGACTTTGAAAAGCGCATGAAATGTGCATGTTTTAAAGTTTTTTCAGCTTCTTATAATTTCATCCTTATTTCAAAACGTTTATCTCCGACAGCAGCAAAAATTTTTCTCTTGTCAGCATAAATATAATCAATTTTCTGTGGGTGTAACAAAATTGTTTGTTCATTATCTACCGCAAATAATCGTGATGGGGCAACATCTTTGTCTTGTAAATAATCCACAATTTCTTTTAGCTCGTTAGACCATTCTTTTGCTTGGATCGTAATGCATGTGTCCTTATGTGTGACATCAATATCAATAATTATCCTCACATTAGTAGCCTCCTTACGTTAATAAAAACATGCTTTATTGCCAAAACTTTATGGTGGAAAACGCTTTCGTTGTTCGTATTCGATATTGTTTACATTTATAGTACAAAAAAAGCTTAAAAAAGTAATGGCAGATTGGATAAAATTGCATGAATGATGTTTGAAATTGTATAATTTATGATTAAAACAATTTTTTAAAGAATGGGTGTTAGACGTTTCAATGAGTACTCTTCGTATGAAAAATTTGTTTAATTATTGCAAAATCGGGTATATATAAAGCTAGTAAAAGCTAAAGGTCCGTAAATCAGGGAAGAGGTGAATGGATGAAGAATGTCACAAGTGTATTTTGGTATTCTTTAGTTATATGTATTGCGGTTGTTATTTGGGGTTCGGTATCACCTGTAGGTTTGGAAGATTTCACAGCTTATGTAACGGCAGCAGTGTCCAATTATTTTGGCTGGTATTATTTGCTAGCTGTTATGGTTATATTAGCATTTAGTATATATCTTATTTTTTCAAGATATGGAAATATTAAGCTCGGTAAAGATAAAGATGATCCGGAATTCAGTTTACCATCTTGGTTTGCGATGTTATTTAGTGCAGGGATGGGAATAGGACTCGTGTTTTGGACAACAGCAGAACCAATTTCTCATGCGTTTAAAAGTACGCCTGGACCGACACCTGGTTCAGACGAAGCTATTCGGGAAAGTTTAAAGTATACATTTTTTCATTGGGGAATCCATGCGTGGGCAGTATATGGTATTGTTGCACTCGTGTTGGCTTATTTTAAGTTTCATCGAGATCAACCTGGACTGATTAGTGTGACGTTAATGCCAATATTTGGGGAGAAAAGCATGCGTGGCATGTTTGGTAAAGTTATTGATGTGCTTTCAGTTTTTGCGACAGTCATCGGTGTTGCCGCAACACTTGGATTTGGTTCAGCGCAAATAAACGGAGGGTTAGCGTTTTTATTTAATACTCCTGCAACGTTTTGGATGCAACTACTCATTTTAGGTACGGCAACGGTGTTATTTATTGCTTCTTCCTGGTCGGGAATTGGAAGAGGAATTAAATATTTGAGCAATGCCAATATGGGGTTAGCTGTTGTGTTATTACTCCTGTTGTTTTTTGCAGGACCGACTTTAGATATTTTGAACATGTTTACACATACATTAGGAAGCTACGTATCGGATTTTTTTGATATGAGTTTACGATTAGCTCCTCAAGATGAAAACAAACGAACTTGGATTAATAATTGGACGATTTTTTACTGGGCTTGGTGGATTTCATGGGCTCCGTTTGTCGGTATTTTCATTGCACGTATTTCTAAAGGGAGAACAGTAAAGGAGTTCATGATTGGTGTACTCGCCGTACCATCCATTATTTGTTTTATCTTTTTCTCTGTTTTTGGTGTTTCCGCATTGAATTTGGAACAGAAGGGCATGGCAAAGATTTCTGAGTTTTCGCTTGAAACGTCCACCTTTGGCGTTTTAGAGCAATATCCACTAGGGTTTGTTATGTCAATGATTACGCTCCTCGTTGTGGCTATTTTTTTTATTACTTCTGCCGATTCCGCTACCTTTGTGTTAGGGATGCTAAGCACAAATGGAACGCTAAATCCCCGTAATTCTGTAAAGATTATGTGGGGTGTCATGCAATCAGCTTTGGCTGCCATTATTGTTTATTTTGGCGGCACGCAAGGGTTGCAAAACATGCTTATTATTGCTGCCTTGCCTTTTTCGATCGTGATACTATTAATGGCTGCTTCGTTTTATAAGACAGCTCGAGCAGAGCATCGACAGAAAAAAGGAAAATAATTGTAAGTTTTATCATAAATTTTTCCTGAGAGTGAAAGTGAAATTAAACTGGAGTGTCCTTTAAAACGGATACGTCTTTAATTAGTCAAATACGGGCTAGAAAAGGCTTGACGCTAAAGATCATTTTTAATGATTTTGCATCATGAAATAAGGTAGCTTGTAGAAAAGAAATAAAATAATTTCTACAACCTACCTTATATTAGTAAGTTAATTTGTTAATCAAACCAGCTTCTTATTTTAGTGAAAAAGGAGCCATCTTCTTCTTTTTTTTCCTCTTCATCATTCGTTTGCTCTGTTTCTTCTTGAATAAATATTTCTTCTTTATCAATGGCATAGTCATAAGTTAAAACTGCCCCAATATTTGTATCTTCAGCTTCCTCATTGGTAATTGTAGAGTGGGGGATGCCGTATTTATCTGCAATTTTTTTTTCCTCTGTTAAAAAGCGATAGGAAACATGACCGTTAATAATTAATTTTGCTTCTGGATTTTCTTTCATTGCTTTTTCGAGTTGTTCTAATCCTTTATTGGACATTACCTGTCCCTTGGTAAGGGCGAGCACAATTCGTTCACGTAATGTGCCTAAAAATTGCTTTCGTTCGTGATCTTTGGGCAGTCTCGTTCCATACATTCCTTCTGTGAGATAATCTTCGACATTTTTCTTGCTCATGATTTATATTCCTCACTTCTTTTATGATAATTCTATTGTACAAAGGGTTAGGTGGATAAGCAAAGAAAGTGGGTACAAAGTATGAATAGGAAGAATAATATCTTGTTTGTGTATGCCTGTTTCCCTTCGATGAATAAATTTGGATAGGTAACGAGCTTTAAGCGTTAATAGTTATTTTTTTACGCTATAGAAAAGCATGAATTTTTTGTTTATCGTATAAGAAAAAAGACGGCTTCCTCAAGGAGACTGGGGAATTAGGAAAGTTTTCAAAACAAGGGCATTTGTTGAAGATATGTATATGGGTGCCGGTTCCTTCTCTTTTTTAGAAAGAGAAGGATGATGGCGCCCCATATTAAACATAACCACAACAATCCTTTTGTGAGGAGCATTCCTTACAGTAAATTGATGTGCTGTGGAATTATTTTCGCTTTGCTCGTTTATCCGCTTGACGGGCACGCTCTTGTGCTTCTAGGTCATTGTGATCTGCGTTTTCTTCTGCAAACTCGACATCCATTCCGTCTGTCATTTGAGTTTTCGGCGTCTGTGCCATAAAGCTGTTTTTAGGTTTTTTTCACTATAGGAAAGTATAAAAGTTTTAAGGGTTATAGTATAAGAAAAACTATGCCATTCGCCATAAGACTTGACGACAAGCCAAGTTTTTCTAATGCTCATCGCGTCCCATTTTCTCACCTCTATAATATATTCGTTAGCGTACTTTGTAGTACTAGTACTATGCGTTATCATTCCCAAAAACGGGTACAAATATTTATAGCAAGTCATATTATTTTATATAGAAACTATTTTAACTGGATAAAAGAACGTCCAATTTAGAGGAACAGAAAATGTGAGATCACTTTGTACATGTGTGTAGCTACAGTTACTAAAGTTGGCAATACCCATGCAACGTTTGTTGGAGAGAGGAATTACCGATTTAAAGGACGCAAAACCAGTAAGAATTATAAAAAGGGATGGTGATAATCGAATAATAATTATTTTACACTATAGGAAAGCATAAATTTAAAAGGTTTATAGTATAAGAAAAAAAACTACGCCTTTTGCCATAAGCAAAGTTTTTCTAAGAAGCTGCACCTTTCCACAGCCTCTTTTTGCCTAATATAGACGTGGGAGGGTTTTTAAGGAAAAAGAAAGTATGAAATGAAAGTTATCTTTATGCGTTTCTATCATGTATACGACTTCAAGAATCTAGCTGTACATTGTATAATATAATTTCAGATACTATGTTGAAGTAAAGGAGTAAACGATATGGCACAACAGAGACAGGAAGAAGAAAACATTGAGGTGTGGGAAGACCTCGTACATATTAAAGATCTCGTTATAGCGATTATTATATCTACGATTACAACACTCGGTGCTTATATAATAGCACCAAATGATCCACCAAAACCTCTTATATTTGGCTTAGTTGGTGCTGTTGTAGGATTCATTATTAGCAGTTTGCTCATTAAACCGAAACGAAATTTCCGTTATATGGATGAGGAGGAGGAATAGACAATGGATGCTGTATTAATTATTCAATTGATAGCTGCTTCTGTGGCAGGATCTATTTTGTATACCATTATTGGAATAGCACCTGGAACGGATGAAACCGCTGTCTTGGCGCCGGTTACATTAGTACTAGTGCTATCAGGTTTTGAACCCATTGTTATTCTAGCCTTTTTTATATCCGCAATTGTTGCTAAAAAATTAACCGATTCTATCCCAGTTGCCATTGCCGGAATTCCTGGTGGGGTAATGTCGGCACCAATGGTTGAGCATGCGATGGTATTAAAAAAACATGGCATGCCTGAGCTGAGCATTCGAAAAATGGCATCGGGTTCCGTTATTGGTACTGTGATTGCTGTACCTATGAGTTTATTAATGGCGAATTTAATCGCTCCCTTATCCGATGAAATCACGCAATACGCGAGCCAAATTTTTCTTGGCGGTGCCATCTTTTTAGCACTTATGACGAAAAATCGTTGGATTGCACTACTTTCCATTGTACCGTTTGCTGTTTTGATCCAAGGCTTACGTATGTTTTATTGGGAAACAGGCATCGTTCCTGAAGATCAAACTGTATTTACATCCTTCTTTTTAGGAATAACCATAGGCCCGGTCATTTTAAAATTAGCAGAGTTACTTAATGGAAGGATCAGAAGGAAGCTTCCACGCTATGGCAAAAAAGATATTGCAATGCGACGAACGGAAAAAGTAAAAGGATTCCCAAATCCGTTTAAAATCCTTACCAGAAGGGAGATTGGTACAACTTCGATCTCATCTATCTTAGGAGTGCTCACCTTTTTTATGAGTCCTGTTGGCATGACAATTTTCCTTGGCGAAACGTTAACCAGTCGAATAAAAGATCCAGTAAAAAAGGCGGCTCGAGCTATATCCAGTATGGATGGACTGACAAACGCAGCTTATTTATCTGGGACGCTTATCCCGTTAATTGCTATAGGTTTACCTTTGTCTCCTACAGCAATTGGTCCGGGTGGTCCTTTGTTTAATGCGCCACCAGTATTTACAGAAGAAAATAATCTGCACCATATGTTGTCTATGTCTGATTTTATTGTTGCTACATTAATTGGGTCCATTGTCGCTATTAGTATCACGTTTTATATTACGATTAAATATGCACAGCAAATTTGTGCCTTCGTATTCCGGTTTATTCCGCATGAAGCCATGTTAGGTGTATTCTTTGGTCTTGTCATTATGCTTGCCTATATGGATGCGGGAATTGTAAATATAGCTGGCGTTATTGTTGTGGCACTTGTTGCTGGATTTTTGCACCGTAAAGGAGTAAATTATGGGGTGCAATTTATGACGTTGTATGCAGCACCTTGGCTCGTGTCATTGTTTTTGTAATGAAGTAGTAAAACGATCTTGGTTAATAAAGTAATTACGGAAAAAGCAATTGGACTATCAAATCACAAGGAATTTGTAAATGAAAGGGACGCTGTTGGAATTTCTAAACAAATGAAATTCAATAATAGAGCGGGATCTATCTTAGGTGGTGGAGGTGATTTCTAATTGTTATCTTTAATGTGATAAATAATGCTTCGTTTATAAGGGGAAAGGGAGGGGTTTGTTGCAGAAAATATGGTGTGTTATCGTCGTCGTTTTTTTTGGGTTGCTGTTAACAGCGTGTGAGTCCGCAGATAAAGCAGATAGGGAAAAAGAAGCGAAAGCGGATGTTGCTGGATATTATGAAGGCGCAATTGAAATTCCAGATCAGCCCTTAGGCATCGAAGTGACCTTGCAAAAGCAAGCTAGTGAGTTATCTGGGGCGATGAGCATTCCCGTTCAAGGGTTGCTTGATTATCCTTTGACAACGGTTAAACAGGATGGGGAGAAAGCGATTACTTTTACAACAAAAGTACAAAATCAGTACATTTCGTTTGAAGGGGAAATGGAATCCAATCAAATTACGGGGACATTTAAACAAAATGGCCAAGCTTTTCCCTTTCAATTAGCGAAAGCGAAACAAACCGCAGAAAAAGACAAAGAATTTTTACAAGTAGAAACAGCTGTTGGAACATTGTCTGCTGAGCTAGTGAAACCCAAAGGGAAGGGACCTTACCCAGTAATGGTCATTATTCCTGGCTCTGGGCAAACAGATCGTGATGGTAATACAATTGGTATAGCTGGAAAGAATAATAGTTTAAAACTGTTAGCAGAAGGATTAGCACATCAAGGTATTGCTACAGTTCGTTATGACAAACGAGGGGTTGGAAAAAATAGTCAAGCAAACATCAATGAAAGAGATATGCAGTTTGACCAATTTGTAGATGACGCTGCCGCTTTTATAGACAAATTAGAAGCAGATAACCGATTTTCTAAAATTGGTGTTATCGGGCATAGTCAAGGCTCTTTAGTAGGTATGCTTGCTATTTTAGAAAAGGATATGGATGTATTTATTTCACTAGCTGGTTTTGGTAGTCCCTCGGATGAAGGGATATACGATCAATTACGTGCACAGTCACAACTTCCAAAAGAATTACTTCGAGAAAGTGAAGCTATTTTGCAAAGTTTAAAAGAAGGAAAAACGGTAAATGAAGTGAGGCCTGAATTACAACCATTACTTCGAACGTCCGTACAGCCTTTTTTAATTTCATGGATGAAACATGATCCTAAAGCAGTCATCGCTAATTTACAAATACCAACTTTCATTGTTCAAGGAGAGCGCGACATACAAGTGCCTGCTGATGAAGCTACCATCTTACATGAAGCAGCACCTAACTCGGAATTATTATTGCTTGAAAAGATGAATCATATATTAAAGGACGCTCCGAAAGATCGCGAGGAAAATATGGCAACATATACAAATTCGGAATTACCACTAGCTGATGGGTTATTAGAAGGGATAATGGACTTTTTAATGAAACATGATTTCTTAAGCTAAATGAGCTTTGTAGTTATTAACCATAGCTAATATAGACACGAAGAAAATCCGAACTTGCAAGTATTTTGAAAATTGCAGAATGAAAGTTCGGATTTTCGTTAGCTATAATTCTATTGTTCCATCTTTTATTCCTTGGGCTTAGTTTACCACGCATTCGACAACTACTGGAACTCCAGGGTTAAGTGTATCACCATCTGGAATCGTTATTTCAGTTGTAGTTAGTGATGACGTATCAGCTGTTTGAAGTACACCGTTAAGATACAGATTGTAGTATGCTGGTGCAGTTGGAAATGCTGTAGCTGCCGCTCCTGTATCATCTGTGAAATCTGTTGCAAGAATATTAAACGTTGCTCCAGTACCTGTACCATCCCCAATGGTTGCAACAAACCTTTCTGCACCCATAAACTGTTTAACAATTGCCATATTGATCCCTCCTACTTTTTTAGGGAGTATTATATTTAATGTCCTTATTTGTTACATACCAAAATTACTCCCTGCTACATACAATATGCTTTCGTGATTTTTTTGAAGCGACGTTTAGCTTAATTGGAGAGAATCATTGTAAAAAGGGTTATACATGGCTTATTAGCGATTTTATTGACTAACTAGAAAAGATCTTAATAAATTGTAAAATAATTGGGACTCCATTTCTTGGCACTTCGCTTGGACCGACAAGAAGTGTGAGCGTTCCTGGTTGAACATTATAAATGGTGGGAGGTTGTAATATGCCATTTATAAATAAATTGATATAAGATACATCGTTGGGATTTAAAATATCTGAAGTGCTAAACTGTGGCTCTTTATCTTGATTCGTATATATTGTCTTTACCCCATCTGATAGTGCTGTGTATTGGGAAGTTTCTACATTTAAAACTTGAGATGGGGGAGGTGGTGTAGGCGGAATAGGAGGATAGCAGTTAAAATTGTTAATAATTGTAATGTCATGATCACAGTAACTGCAAGGCGACGATTTCTTACTGGAACATTTACAGTTACCTTGATGGTAATGAGAAGTACACCTTTGTTTTGATTTTTTGATTATCAATTTTTCTCCCCCTTTTTATAAAAAGAATGATTAATATTTCTTTTATCATCTTATTCAAGTTAGGTTAAAAGGGGGAGGGTTTTTATCTTGCACTATAGAAGCGTATAAAATTTTAGGCTTCATCGTATAAGTAAAACGAAACGCTTTAATACCATAAAGACTTGGTGATAGCTAAGTTGTTTCTAACAGATAGTTATTCACACTGCTATTTAGCTCCCTATCCAGGCCTATGCTATGATAGAAGAAATGAATCTTTTTGGGAGGTTAGGACATGCAAACGAAAGACCCTATTCGCTTAGATGATCGTATTTATCTTATTGACGGTTTCGATTTTAACATACCAAACCGCACAGGAGCTTATGTGCTTGATGAGGAGCAGTTAACCATTATTGAAACGGGACCTAGCCCGTCCATTAAGCATATCAAAGCGGGGTTAGAAAAATTAGGATTTTTATTAGATGCAGTGAAATACATCATTGTCACACATGTGCATTTAGACCATGCAGGAGGAGCTGGGTTATTGTTGAAATCTTGTCCAAATGCGACAGTAGTTATCCATCCACGAGGGAAAAGGCATTTAGCCAATCCGAGAAAGCTTGCGGCAGGAGCTCGGGCTGTCTATGGCGATAGTTTTTCGGATTTATATGACCCCATTGTTCCAATTCCAGAAGAACGAATGGTCGTGAAAGAAGATGGGGATACATTAGCAATCGGCAAAAACTGTACATTGCAATTTTTACATACACCAGGACATGCGCGACATCATTTTAGTATTTATGATCCGATTAGTAATGGTTTATTTACTGGTGATACTGCTGGGGTTCGGTATCAGTTATTAGAGGACCAAGGCGTGCCAATTTTCTTACCATCGACTTCTCCCAATCAATTTGATCCAAATGAATTACGTCAATCGTGGGAGCGCTTCGAAAATTTACAATTAGATCGGATTTACTATGGGCATTTTGGTATGACCGAACAACCCAATGAAGCATTACAACAAGTATTTACATGGCTAGACACCTTCATGAAAATTGCCGAAGATGCATATGCAGAAGGCGTAGGTTATGATCAACTTGCTGACCGAATGCTAGAGACAATTCGAGTGGAGCTGCGGGAGAAAGGAATTCCTGATGACCACGAGACATACATTATTCTAAATGTCGATATGCAAATTTGTGCGTTAGGTATCATTGATTATTTGCAAAAGCAAGAAAAAAATAAGCAGCCTGTTCATTAGGAAACAGGCTTTATTTAACTATAGATAGCATGAAATTTAGGGCTTACGCCATAAAGATGTGGCGATAAGCCAAGCTTTTCTAATCCTTACGTCTCATCTTCTGTTTTTAAGAAAGTGAGAATAAGGAAAATCGCAAAGCTAATAAGTAGAATCGTACCTCCAACGATAAACAATATCGTTATTACTGTTTCATTGAAGTTAAACGGACGTAAATAGTATAGCCACATGCCGACTGTTAAACCGATGGCACCGATAATCGCTGTCCATACGTGAAGTGCTGCAAGTTTTTTGTTAGCAGGCATGAAAATTTTATAATAAATCGCCCAAGCAAATAAAGTAAGCCAGCCGACGACAAGAATATGTGCGTGAACAGTACGAAATTCATATCCGCCTGCACCTGCCATATGTGAGCCAATAAACGCTCCTATTACAGCAAAAATAGCCGAAAATCGCAGTAATGTTTTACTATACGTATTCAATCCAATAGCACCCCTTTTTCTCCCATTTTCATCAAGTCATAGATTGTTTCACTTTATCCTACCATAGTTTTATGAACGGAGTGTGAATAAATGGATTTTCTCTTTTATTTTCAATGAAAATAAAAAGTGCTACTTTTCATTACTTTTTATACATCGGAAAGCAAGAAATTTTAGGGTTAATCGTATAAGTATTCTCTCATGCCTATGATTCTCGCAGATAGAACCTACTATGAAAATGACGGTGCGACTTGTTTTTATATTTTCTAACGAAGCAAAGTTTACTTTTCCTTTATGCTTGTTTCAGTTCCAGCTGAATGGGACAATGATCGCTCCCGAATACTTCTGAATCAATTTCTGCATGTAATAATTGCTCTTTTAAACGATTGGAAACTAGGAAATAATCAATTCGCCAGCCAATATTACGCTCGCGAACGGTTTTCATATAGGACCACCACGTGTATAATCCCTCTGTATTCGGCTGAAAGTAACGTAACGTATCAATAAAACGGTCGTCTAATAGTCGCGACATTTTTGCTCGTTCCTCTAAAGTAAAACCGGAATTACCATTATTTGATTTATAATTACGAATATCGATTTCCTGATGGGCAACATTTAAGTCACCACAATAAATGACGGGCTTTTTTTCGTCTAACTCTACTAAATAAGCATAAAGTTGATCTTCCCACTGTAAGCGGTAGTCTAGGCGAGAGAGATCTCGCTTTGCATTTGGAGTATAGACATTGACGAGATAAAAATCTTCATATTCTAATGTAATGATGCGCCCTTCTTCTTCGGTATTCGCGTCACCAACGCCATAGGAGACAGTCAATGGTTTTTGTTTGGTGAAAACAGCGGTACCAGAATATCCTTTTCGGACAGCGTAGTTCCAATATTGGTAGTAGCCTTCTAATGGTAAATCAAGTTGTCCTGCTTGTAATTTTATTTCTTGCACACAGAAAATATCAGCATCTATGCTATGAAAATAGTTTAGAAATCCTTTGCGAATACATGCTCTTAGTCCGTTTACATTCCAAGATACGAGTTTCATAAATTTTAATTCCTTTCTTTCAACTTAGGATAGTTTATCCCAGGTATAATGTGCTGTAAGCCCCCCATTTTAAGAATTGGAGATGGGAGCTGAACAAGTCTAAGTGGGAGATAATAGCACCTAAGTCCCCGATTCGTTCTGAGTCTTTTAGTCTACCCTTGCGGTACGAATAATCCGTGGGGGGATGAAAGTAATCCCCCAACGGATTGAAGGTTTGCTTTATATGGAAATGAAGCACAGAATCATTGTAGCATATAAAACACAAATTACTAGAAATGCAATATGTAAGAATGAGGTAATCATCTAATTCATTTTTATAAAAAGAGACAGCATTGACAAAAAAGTGTATGAAGCATATAATACAGCTTAGTATTGTATTATATGCTTCATACACTTATGATTACGCTTTGAGTTAAAACTAAAAAAGGTAGTAGACAAATCAGACAAAAGAAATTCACATATTAAGAAAAATCATCGTATTTTACCTATTGTTAACTGCTGTTCAGGTTCGTTCTATGTTAGTTATCCTATGTAGCGTTTTGTAGGTAAAAGTAAACAGGACCTTGAGGAAATTTGGGTAAGCGTAGTGTTTTTCATAAGCGAGTCATGATACATCAATTTTTTTGCCTTTAGTGTATTAATCACATAATACATCGATGAAATGAGGAGCTGTTGCTATGAAAATAAATTTTAATCGTAGGGAGCCTGTTTATGTGCAAGTGGTTCGTCATTTTAAGCAACAGATTGCGATGAATATGCTAGAACCGGGACAGGAAATCCCTTCACGTCGAGAGTTGGCAGGCGAATTAAAAATCAATCCAAATACGGTGCAACGTGCCTATAAGGAGATGGAGGAGCAAGGCTTGATTTATACAGAGCGAAATCTGCCAAGTAAGATAACACGTAATGAACAAGTGCTTCAAGTTGTGCTGGAAGAGTTAATTATGGATGCGGTGGATCAATTGGTTACAACTGTTCAATCTGTACAAGTGCCACTTGATGAAATTATCACCATTATAAAGGAAAAGTATGAGCAAGCAAATGCGGATAAGGGGGAAGAGCATAATGATTGAAGTGAACAATATTACGAAAAAATTTGGTCGTAAACAAGTGTTAAAAGGTGTAACCTTTACTGCTGAAAAAGGAGAAATAACGTGCTTAATCGGCATTAATGGTGTTGGAAAAACCACAATCTTAAATGCGATTATAGCTTTAACACCGATAAAAAAAGGAGAAATTTTGATTGATGGCGAAAAACTAAAGCCAAAAACTTTTAATCATATTACCTTTATCCCTGATGCGATTACGGTACTTCCGCAAATGACGATTACGGAATCGATGCAATTTATGAAAGATTACTATACGACATGGAATGAGGAGCGAGCACAGGAATTATTATCCTTTTTTAAATTAAATCCAGAAGACAAGATAGCTTCTTTATCCAAAGGAAATACAGCGAAAGCAAATTTACTGTTAGGACTTGCACTTGATGTCGATTATATCCTTATGGATGAGCCTTTCTCAGGGATTGATATGTTTAGTAGAGAACAAATTGCGAACGTGTTTACGAGTCATTTAATCGAAGACCGTGGTGTGATTATTACCACTCATGAAATTGGTGATATCGAGCATTTAATTGATAAAGTTGTATTGCTTGATGATGGTGTCGTGAAAAAGCAATTCTATACGGAAGAAGTTCGTGAGGCAGAAGGGAAATCGGTCATTGATGTGATGAGAGAGGAGTATCAAGGATGAAAAGCTATTTTCGCTTAACGGAATTTGAACTGGGCAGATTTTTTAAATTTTATCTCGTGCTTATTGGATTGACGATAGTTTCTCAAATAATTGGCGTGATCGCTGTATCTAAGGAGTATATGCAAGAGGCAAATGAAGCAATTTATCAAGATGGCTTATCGAAACAAGCATTTATGGACCAGCGTGGACTGATAAGCTTGCTAGACTGGACGAATTCCATTTGGTTTTTAGCGCCAATAGCACTTTGTGTTGTTACGTTGCTAATTTACATGTTTTTCATATGGTACCGGGATTGGTTAGGGAAAAATACCTTTATTTATCGCTTGTTGATGCTTCCGACGCAAAGAATACATTTGTTTTTTGCTAAAGCGACAACTATTTTCATCATGGTGCTCGGCTTAGTTGCTTTACAAGTGTTCCTTATCTATATCGCAGGAATTGTTTTAGAATGGATGGTTCCGAATGAGTTTATGCAAACGATGGGAGTATCAGAAGTGAGTGTTGCTTCACAATATGTAAACACGATATTACCAGCAACATTCACGGAGTTTGTACTATACTACGGTACTGGGTTAATGTTTGTCTGCATCTTTTTTACGGCAATTCTTATCGAGCGGAGTTATCGCTGGAAGGGTTTGCTATTTGCAATTGGGTACGTAGCAGTCGCAACGGCAGTATTTATGTCGTTAATCTTTCTAAGTATGGAATGGGGATTATTTTCTTTATATCCATTAGAATGGCTCATTTTGCAAATCATTATAGGAATAATAGTAACGGCAAGCTCCATATTCCTGAGCTACTATTTATTAACGAAGAAAATTACGGTGTAAGGGGGAAGAATGGTGGAACGATATTGGAAACTTATGTTTACTTCTTGTCTATTTGTTTTTGGCATTGGATTTTTCTACTTGCATGATACATTTGCTGAAAAAGAACTACCGGAATATACTTGGGAAAAACAGAAGGGAAATGAAGAGGTATTAGAAGATGTATTGGTGCAAGCTTATATCCAGGACGGTAGCTATATTGGGGAAACAATCCAGATTGCTGGAGAAAAAAGAAAGTACTTAAGCCAACTTAGCTTTTTAGAACGGCTAACTGGTGCAATGGATGATTTAAAAATCAAACAATTACAACAGAAATATCGCCAGTTTATGCGTGGGAAAGAGGAGAGTACGTATAACTTTTATGAAGATGAACGTATGCTGGCATATGCGAATGTGTCTTCGGAGTGGGATGGTAGCCAGTTTAAACAAAGTAACTTTGCCTTAGAAGTGGAAACAGTATCTAAGCGTGACGATGAAACAACCTCTTTTTTCATCAAACTTCCAAACCAAGGTCAGTATGATTACATGGATGTGGGAGAGGTAACAGTTTTGGGAGATAAGCTCTATGTTCTTACACAAAACGACATGTTAGTAGATGATGAAAGTCAAAGTGAAATGCGGCTATACACGATCGATCTTACAAATGAAAAACTAATTAGTGAACAAAGGTTATTTTCCGACAAGGAAGAAAACGTGAAAGGAGATCGAGAAGTAACTTTATTGCATGATACAGATGAACTTCAAGCAAGTAGCTATATAGCTGTTATGACTAGAAATTTAGACGAAGATGACCAGACAAAGCAACTTCGGCTATTTGATATAAAGAAACAGGCAGAATTGTCGGTTGATGTTTCAGAAAAAATGCTAGAACAAGAAGTGATAGCTGATATGAGGGCTCAAACGTTCTACTTTATTTACGAACAGAAAGGCAAACTAAGCGTGACGCCTTATCAAGTTGCCGAACAACAATTGGATGATCCAATTGAAATTCCCATTTCCGATGCTATCGACGTCAACACGATGAAGTATACGAAAATCATTCATGATAAGCTGTACCTCTTGTATGATATGAACAGCTACATGGGGGGAGAAGGCAATGCCCCACAAATAAAAGGTAACCCACCATTAATGTATGTTATTGACCTAAAAGATAAGGCTTTACGTTATGAAGGAGAATTAACACCGAACAATCAGACTGCGAAAAAGGCATCTATCATGATCGAAAATATGTATGAAAATGAACAATGAACGATAAAAAAGTATTGGCGAATTTGCACGTAGAAGTGTAGGGCGGTTACTCCACATCTAAAATACTGATTCCCTTATTTCAAGGACTGGAGATGTTTGCTGTAAGGATGTGGTTGGTGCTTTAATTAGCGCCAACCACATGGCTATAAATTTGTTCCAGTTTTTCCTGAAATAAATCCATATGCACAATTCTCGCTTCACGCAAATATTCTTTTCCTTCGACGAAAAGTAAGAGTACAGGAACGGTAAATACGGAGAATCTTCCAGCGACTTCTTCCACTTGTTCGGCTTTGATATGCGCCGTAGCAATTTCTGGGTAATATTCCATTAACGCCTCAACTTGTGGTAATAATCCGTGACACACACTACAGCCTTCGCGGGAAATATATAGAAAAGCGAGCTTGTTTTGTTCGATAAACGTATCAATGTCTGTTAAATTTGTTATGACAGTAAACGAATGTTCAGCCATTTGCTATCCCTCCTGACTTTAGCATACCATATTCGTAATTAGACTTCTTGATTTACGTTCTAGCTGGTGGAAGAACGATTCATTGTCTTATATCAAAAAATATGAAGGTTATTTATGATAGGAAGGGATATAAAGATGGAGCGAAAATAAGGGAATATAAAAGAATGTCGAGCTAATTTAGATGAGTATTGGGACAGGATTAAATACATAATTTTACGTTACTTGCATGCAGTAGGAGATGGAAAACAACACCCCTACTGCATGAATTTTACTTAGGAGGGATTGGAGTTATTGGATCAAGGCAGGTTATACCAATAAATTGATTAAGTTCCACTGTTAAACAAACTCCAGTAGCTATGAAATCAGTTATCTTCTTATCAATATGATCATCACAATAAGATCGTTTATCGAAAGATTGAGAAAACTTTTTATCCTTGATTGGTAATAAAAGTTCTAATCGAACACAACATTTGCTCCCTCTTAAGAATTTTTTTGCCCGGAAAAATGGGGATTCAATTTCTTTGAAGAATTTTTCGGAACAATGATTATGATGCTTAGTCATAAATCCTTTTCCAATAAACGGCTTGCAACTGCTGCGGCAGTAAAGCAAAAATGGAATAGTTGTATGCCTATTGAAAGAATTCTTGTGGTTTAATTGTTGAATTGATGCATAGCAGCTCGTATCACAAGTGTCCTTGTTTACTTTGTCTTGTGCATGAACAATGCTTTGAACTATATCGCATACACAATGTTCTCGATGTTTGGTGGAGTAGATATTATTTTGGTTAGAGCAACCCATCTCTTTTCACCTCGCTTACTTTAATTGTAATAAGCATTATGACTTCAAAATGTTTTTTATTATTTATCATCTGCAATAAAAACGGTGTGAAGTTTATAAGAAATGCTATAGTATAGCTTATGTATTTATTTTCATATAGCTTGTATTATTGTGTATTTTAAAAAAATCATTCAATT
The DNA here is from genome assembly GCF_013393565.1 of Virgibacillus sp. NCBI lineage: Bacteria > Bacillati > Bacillota > Bacilli > Caryophanales > Bacillaceae > Virgibacillus > Virgibacillus sp. The sequence continues at coordinate 19,309 of NZ_JABXHF010000007.1, read as the reverse complement.
ACCTTGTTTAATAATAAAGGAAGGCAAGAATTAATGTACTAGACTATAAAAAATGTATACATGCTGTAAGTAAAGTGCCGTTTCTGTTTAAATGTAAAAGCATACCATAGTATAAATCATACAAGCTTGTATTGATTTTCCCATGAAAAGTTTTCCTCTAAGAAATAGTTGTAATAGTTCTCCCCATATTCTAGACAGTTTCATTTATTAATTTAACTGTGGCATTAGTTCGACATGAAGTCGGGCTAATGTCTTTTTTTATTATAGGAAAGTAAATAATTTTATATTTTATTGTATAAGCAAAATTACGGATTTTGTCATAAAGAATTGGTGATTACCTAAGTTTTCTCACGTCATGTGCTCAAAAGAAGAAGAAGTCATGAAATGTTTAACACTGTTCATTTTAAAAATAACAATACGAGGAGATTATTTAATGTTATTTCATGAATCTATGCATCGTAATTACGGTTGTCAGGTTAGCACAGATTGTTTCGTTTTGGTAGTCAGTTTTATCAATTCCATGCTAAAAAGACGAATACCCTACCACACTTCTTTAAAATTCATATATTACTAATGTAAACTAAGAAAGGAGAGATGAGAAAATGAGTTGTAGTTCTAGACATCATGACTTTGACAGGAAAGAAGATTTCCGACGTTTAGAGGTGATTTTGAAGGATATTCTATTCCAACTTCAGAAGCAACAGCAAAAGCAATACCAGAATCAAGACCAAGATCAGTACCAAGATCAGTATCAAGGTCAGGCACAAAGTGATCGGACAAAATTTGAAAACATTGGAAATCCAAATGTAATCGTGAAAAATGAGGCAAATGCATTATCAATTGCAGCTATTGTGATTTTGTTAAGCTTCCTCAACGATTATAAAGACAATGTTGTAATTGATAAAGATGCTACTAGAGAAATTGTCAACATGCTAAAAGAACTTGACAATTCCTCTGAGTAAATAGTTCATTATCCTATCAGGGGCTAAATAGGCCCCTGATAAATTGGTTTATTATATTATATGTAGTTATCGTTTATGTGTGCTTGTATGCGTAAGTTGAAATTTACTAAAAAATAAATTTAAGTTTGCTATAAACATTGGTTTCAAAGAGAAATAGTTTAGATTTAATTGCTAAACAGCTATGAATAACAAGCTTGGTTGATTTTTATTTTTAGAAAAGATCAATATTTAGCTTTAATAACAAATACCCTAGCTTGAATCATTTGTGAAGACTTCGAATCTTACTAGAATAGGATTGGGTTTAAATTAAATTTTAAGCTAGTTGTAAAAGGTATATTACTTTTTCTGTGTCTTTAAAAAGTAATTATTATTTCTCAAAGATAGGAGACTATTAATTTTAAATGAGGTATATGGCATTGGTGGAAATAATGTCTTATTACAATTAAAGCCCTTACGGCTCCTTATATTTAGCATATGGTATATAGAAATATATTATAGAAAGGATGAATATAATTGTTAAATCCCTCCACGGTTAGAGAAGCATTATTAGAGTTATTAAGTCAAGATGTCCAAATTACTACTAATTTTGGAATGATAACTGGTACTGTTTCCCAAGTGAAAGATGATTATACGGTTATTACTGAAGTTACTAATGCTCAGGTGTTAGTACCAATTGATAAAATTGAACTTCTTAGTGAAGTATAAAGGGGGTATATAAATGTTTAGAAATAGTTTTGCTGCTGAGCTTAGGACACGTGTAGGTTCTAATGCAGAAATAGCTACAGATAGTAGTTTGACAGAAGGTGTTATTTTAAAGGTAACTTCACAATTAGTAATAGTAGAGGAGGATAGTGGTTATGGACCAGAAAAAGTATATATAGCTTTCAATTTCATCAATTTTGTACGCTTTTCTTAAAGATATGAAATGGTTTGTTAGTGATAGTTAGCGTTTTTATTGTTTTATTTTGTAAAAAAAGTACAATTTCTCTTTTCGAGGAATGGTACTTTTTTTAAATGATAGGTTTCTTGGAGATCTATATTTTATAAAAATAGTAACTTTAAGGAATATACATTTTTAAAAGGGTTCAATTAAACTATTTTGTATGAAAATTAGAATCGATTAGGATTATACAATATATCCAATGTTGCCCAGTAGGAATTATCTTGGAGGCGGAGTAGATGTCTTAAGCGCAAGGTTATATAAAAAAATGATAAATATTTCAGAAAAATGCACATCGTTTATTTGTGGATGTTTTAGCACACGGAACTTAGATATATAATGTTGTTATTTTAATTGAACAAAGGTAATAGGATAAATATGTAGAAAAATAAACAAACCAAAACAAAACGAAAAGGTCTGAATCCGATTTAATATCGAGTTCAGACCTTAATAACGGCTGTTTCGTAAGTTTATTTGCATAAATTATAAGGGTTGTATTTTATTTGTCGGTGATCAAAACGAATGAAGTGACTATCATTCTGTTAATAATGAAAGGGAAAAACTCTAAGAATTTAGTAAAAGGTTATATGCATGAATTGATTTATTAGGGCATATAATATATAGATACTAAGCCGATTTTATCCATAAACTGCTACAAGAATCAGATCTCGTTCAAGAAAAGGCGAATGAGTCTAAGGAGATAACAGTATTTCAATGCCCGTCTTTTTTGGTTGTACCCTTGAGAAGCGAACAATCAAGGGAGGAACAGGTAAAGTCTATTGATTGTAGGTGTATTTTATTAATAAATTCTATTAAATTTTCACTAATATTTTTATTTATGTTCCTTTTTGTAAATTTCCTCACTAATTTTATTAGTCATTAATAATGCTTTTATTCCTTTATTCCCTGATACAGAAGGTTCTTTTTTAAACCTAATACAATTTAAGAAATCAGTTAGTTGTACTTGTAATGGTTGAATAGAATCATCGACTGTAAGGGTTTTAGTAAAAATAGAGCTTTGTATTTTGATTTCTTTCTTTAATAAATTGGCTTCAATAAAAGCATCTTCAGTGAGGATTTGAATGGTTCTAACTTTATTTTGCGATTTAAAACTGGCAGAAAGCTGTATGATGATCTCCTTTGTAGATGCGGCAATTACAACTGCATGTTTAATTGTACCATCCATAATTTTTCCCAATGCTTGAATGTCTATGAATGTATCTTGAAGGATTTCTTGTAGAATATAAATATCATGAATCATTAGATCGTTCACAACATCGACATTTTCAAGCCTTTTATTATAGGGACCCATTCTTTGAAATTCAATACCAATTATTTTTTTATTTTTTATTAATTTTAGGAGTTCATGAATCAATGGATTAAAAAGTTCAATGTGGCCTACTTGAATGATGACTCCTGCTTTTGACGATTTATAAATTAAATCTTCTGCTTGTTCTACTGTACTAGTCATAGGTTTTTCTAATAACATGTGTACATTGTTTTGAATGCAAATTAAGCCAATATCATAGTGGAACTCCGTAGGGACAGCTATGCTTACAGCATCAACTTCTTTTAATAGGTAATTTAATGATGAAAACGGCTTTATATTATATTTTTTAGCAATTTTGTCTCTTTTAATTGTATCTTTATCATATATACCAATAAGCTGGCAGTGATCATACATGGATAAATACGTCCGTATATGATTTTCTCCCATATTACCAGTTCCAATTACACCAACTCTCATATTAAAGTCTCCTCACTTTGAATTCTAATTCTTTTATATCGTATGCATTAGATAGAAAGAGAGATAGACCGCTATAACAATAAATTACAAAATTGGCAATTGACTAAGTATATATTCTTGCTGGAGGGGGGAGTAAGATCAATTTACTCTTTATTGCAAAAGACACCTCAAAAATGATTAATAGAAATTATCATTATTTAGAACAAGAGCTAAAAAATTTGGTGAATTTGATGTTATGGAGAGAATCTGGACACATTGACTATATTATTAATCGACTAGACGTTAAACCGGATTTTATACTAATTTTAAATGATATGGATAGGAAAATGTCACCAATGATAAAAGGGCTTGCTCATATTCATATACCCACAGGATTATTTGTTAATGATGTTCACCGTTTTGTAAGTCTTAGACGAAATTTTATTGAAAAAAATAATATTACGTATTTATTTTCTGTGATCAGGGATAAATTTCTTCAAATATATCCTGAATATCAGAATAAAATGGAATGGTTTCCACATTTCGTTAATACAGAAATATATAAGAACTATGAGTTGAAAAAAGATATCAAGTTATTATTAATGGGTGCCGTAACGGATTTATATCCTTTAAGACAAAAGATCATAAAGGCGTATGAAGGAAACACTAATTTCATTTATCACAAGCATCCAGGTTATCAATATTTTAGAGAAAAAGATAACAATGAGGTAATAGGAGAGAATTATGCGAAAGAATTGAACAGATCAATCTTATTTTTTACTTGCCCATCTAAATTTAATTATCCAGTTATCAAATACTTTGAAGCGTTGGCTTGTAAAACTTTGTTATTAGCACCTACCTTTAAAGAACTAGAAGATATTGGTTTTATTCCTGATGTACATTTTATAGCAATAGATGAAAATAATTTTGCAGCAAAGGCAGATTATTTTTTATCGCATGAAGCGGAACGGAAACAAATAGTTGAACAAGGATATCAATTTGTTCATCAACATCATACTGTTCAACATAGAGCGCAACAGTTAGTCAAGATAATAAAAAGAAAACTAAAATATCCATTATAGAATGAGGAGGTTTTTTGCTTGTCTCATATATCGGACACCGCACAGTTTGGCGATAACGTTATCATCGAGGATGATGTCCATATTGGTGATAATGTGATAATAGGTCATAATTCTGTCATCTTACGAGGAACAAAGATTGGTAATAATGTAAGTACTGGCTGTAATTGCGTTCTTGGTATTAAGCCAACGGTTAATAAAAGAATGAGAAAAACTTCTAATCTTACCGAATTAGTAATTGAGAGTGGCACGCGAATTGGGCATCTAGTCTCTATTTATTCTAGTACACGAGTTGGTGAGAACGTATTTATTGGTGATCATGCAAGTATAAGAGAAAATACTGTAGTTGGAGATGAAACTGTTATTGGTCGAGCAGCAATAATTGAATTGAATACAAAAATTGGAAAATCATGTACTATCCAAACACAATCGTATGTGACAGGAGATACCGTAATAGAAGATAATGTATTTATTGGTCCCTGTGTATCCATGGCTAATGATAAATATATGGGAGCGCAGAGCTACAATTTAAAAGGCCCGTATATTAAACATGGAGCTAAAATTGGCAATAACGCATCACTATTGCCAGGGATAAAAATTGGAAAAGAAACAATAGTAGGCGCAGGTTCTGTTGTTACTAAGGATTTAGAAGATAGGATAGTTGCTGTTGGTGTTCCAGCAAAGAGAATAGATTTATCGTAATGCATGACTAAATTTAAGGTTGAAAAGAGTTGATGAAATGATAGAAGAACTTAAGGATATTAAAGTTTTGATGCACAATCAATACGAAGCAATTGGAAAGAAAATTGGTGAAGAATTTTTTATTCCTATAACTTTACTGGAAAAAGGATACGATTTAGAAAAAGAATGGTTAAACACTAAGAATACATTGAAGATTCACGTTACTAAAAAGCGTTTTTTAGCTATAGATCATTATGACTATCAAGGAAATTACTTACATTATGACAGGAACCGGGTAGAGAATTGGAATGTAGAATTTCATCATGGTATTCCTAAAACAGTCTACCCATATGGTAAATACTTTAATCCTTCTACAATTGCTCAATATGGGCTTCAACATTATAGTCTTTATTTAAAGACCAGAGATTTAGAAAGCAAACAAAAATTTTTAAGAGTAGCTGATTGGTTTGTGTCGCATCAAAATGCTTACGGAGGTTGGCCATATCAATTCGATCTTCATTATTATCCTAATCGTTTAAAAGAAAAGATCAAGGCCCCATGGTATTCTGCCATTGGTTTAGGAATGTCAATGTCTGTTTTAGTAAGAGCTACTGTGTTAACAAAGGATAGAAAATATGAGCGTTGCGCATTAAGAGCTACTCCTATTTTTAACATCCCCTCAGAAAAAATGGAATACTAGCTAAATTTGAAGGTAAATACATGTTTTACGAGGAATGTCCTACAGATCCACCTAGTTTTATTTTAAACGGTTTCATGTTTGCTTTAATTGGATTATATGATCTTTATAAACTAACTGGTGATATAGAAACAAAAAATTATATCAAGAAGGAATTATTTCACTAAAAAGAATGCTACCTTTATATGATTTGGGCTACTGTACAGCCTATGATTTAACGCAATATACAACGGATGGAGGGTATCCAAATGTAGCTAACTGGGGTTATCATATTACTCATATTCATTTATTAGCTGCTTTAAACTCGATAGAAAAGGACACAAAATAAACAAGGTATTACAAAGATGGAAAGGTTATTTAGAGGGGAAAAGATTTACTATATAGTTACAAATAAAGAAAAGGATGATATACGCACCTCTTATGTTTATGAATGGTGTTGAAATAGTATGGGATATATGTATTTCCAACAAGCCTCATCCGAACAAGTATGCACTTGTTCGGATGAGGTTAAAGTCATAATAGAAGCAAGCGTCTTTCATCGCTAGTTTTTGGTTATACGATGTGTAAACCACTCGTTGGAGAGGGATCATCGTCTTTAAAACGAATGGAGTAGGATATTATGAATCACGTGAGCAGTCCTTCCATCACCAAAAATGGAAGGAGAATATTGAGGGAGTTTAAGATGATTAACTTTATCTAATATTTGATTTGTTTTATATCCTGCAAGATGATTCCAACCGGTCTGTACAGTCTCCATCCATTCTGTTTCTTCTCTTAGCGTAATACATGGAATTCTGAGCATATATGCTTCTTTTTGTAAACCGCCCGAATCCGTTAAAATGGCTTTTGCTTGAGAAACTAATGCCAACATATCAAAATAATTTACGGGATCTATTGTCTTTATATGAGATGAAGTAATGAAATGATCAAGTTTAAAGTGTTGAATTTTATTTTTAGTTCTAGGATGTAACGGAAGAATGATTGTTTTATCTAGTCGTTGAAACGCTGTTAGTATTTGCTTTAAACGCTCAGGTTCATCCGAGTTTTCAGCCCGGTGAACAGTTGCAATAAAATAGTTACCAGCTGTAAGTGATAGATCATTTAGAATGGTTGATTGTTGAATTGCAGGATCTTTAAAGTGTATAACGGCATCGTACATGATATCTCCCGTTAAATAAACCTCTTTGTCAATGCCCTCCTGCTTTAGATTATGAATGGCAGTTTTCGATGGGCAAAATAATAAATGTGATAAATGGTCGGTAATGATTCTATTAATTTCTTCAGGCATTTTTTTATTGAAGCTACGTAAACCAGCTTCCACATGTGCTATCGGGATATGAATTTTTGATGCCGCAATGCTCCCTGCTAGTGTCGAATTCGTATCTCCATATACGATTACAATATCGGGTTGAACACTAAGCATAATCTTCTCTAATTCGAATAGCATTTTAGCGGTTTGCTCTCCATGAGAGCCAGAGCCTATACCTAAATAATAATCTGGTTTAGTAAGTTTTAATTGGTCAAAAAAGATGGTAGACATATTATGATCATAATGTTGACCTGTGTGTACCATAATTTCCTCTATCTTTGACTGTGCCTTGATTGCTTTAGACAGCATGGATGCTTTAATAAACTGAGGCCTTGCGCCCACAACAGTTAATATCTTCATTTTTTCTCCTTTCTATCTAAGGGTTACATTAGATGGTTATAAATATTTATATTCTACTAAACAATTGTTGCGCATGAACCGCAAAAATAAAAAATATAATAAAAAAAGAGTTGTTATTAAGAACAAAGGAAAGGGGCATGAAATATGTCTAGAAAAGTATGCATGCTTGTAGCAGAACACCCATTCTTAGATTCGAGAATTTTCAAACGTGAAGCCAAAAGCCTATTAAAATTGGGTTATGATGTAACACTAATTGTTCCTAGAAAAGATGGATATTTATTTGACATTGATGGTACACCTTTGAAAGATAAATTTACTTCTAAAACGTTTACTTATGAGGGAATTAAAATAGTTACTTACGATTTTGAAGAAAGCAGAGCACCATTAAGTAAAGTTGTAGCCCCTGTTTCTCAGTGGGAGAAAGGTTTTAATAACCCATTAACAGAGCTTGGGATACAACAAGATGCAGATATTTATCATGTTCATGAATATTTATCCCTTTTTGCTGGAATAGGTGTGAAAAGATTATTGAAACAAAGAAATAAAAAAGTAAAATTAATCTACGACAGTCATGAATTAACTCCGGATCCCTTTGATTCGAGAAATCACGTAAATCACCGCAATAACTTGAAAGAAAAGCTACTGGTTATGCTGAAGGAAGTAGATCAAATCATTACTATTTCCCATTCCATAAAATCATGGTTCCTTTCTCAAGACCCCACATTTTCTGTAGAGGTCATTTATAATTCACATCCATTAGCTAAAAACTATCAAACCAAAGAATTTACTGGAAAGGGACTCATAGCTTGTTATGAAGGTAATATTGATTATAAAAGAGGTAGTAAAAATAAAATTATACAGATTACTGAACAATGCGCCACTTCCATCGATTTTCAATTCAAGATTATAGGTGGAACAAGGTTTGGTGAAACATTTGAACTCCCTAATCATTTAAGCGATAAAATTAAGTTAACTGGATGGGTGGACTATTATTCTATTTCACAGCATATGAAAGACGTAGAAATAGGTTGGATCGATTATGAAGAGTTAAATACTTCGCTTAATCGTTCTTATGCGATGCCAAATAAGTTTTTCAGCTTTTTAAATAATGGTGTTCCGATTGTAGTAAACCAATGCCATGAGATGGAATCTTTTCTACGGACTCATCGTTGTGGATTAGTGATTAATAAAAAACATGCTACAGCTTCAGACTATGCAGAAGCTATGCTGTATTTAGCCAGCAATAAGAAAATGTTGAAACAAATGAGCTTAAACGCTAGAAAAGTAATGGAAGAAATCTATTGCTGGGAGAAAATGGAGAACAGACTAAAGAATGTGTACCATCGCTTAATCCCGTAATTAACATCATCGTTTCTGTTCTCTCTTTGTCATGCGTTCATAAGAATTTACTTTGTGGCATGGCGTTTCACCCAATTTATCGTCGAGGCAATTCCATCCTTGAAGTCGGTTTTATTATAAGTGCCAATTAATTTCCGCAATTTTTCTACGGAGCCTCTATGACTAGTAACATCAGATGTTCTATTTGGCTTTTTTAGGACTTCACCATTATAATTCATTTCATCAATGATTGTTTCAATGATATATTGAATGGATAACTGTTGATCAGTCGTAATGTTTACAGTATCTCCCGAAGGAATCAACGGATACAATTTAACTACCATATCAACAGTATCTTTTACATAAATATAGTCTCTTGTTTGTTGACCAGTGCCATGTATCTCTGGAGTTTCATCAGCTAGTATTTTTTTAATTGTAGTGGGAATAACACCAGCTAAAGGTCCTGTGAAGCTTTGTCTAGGTCCGTAGTTATTAAAAGGTCGAACGATAAAAGCATCTAAATTAAACATTTTCACATAAGACGTTAACATTAAATCAGCAGCAGCTTTACCTGCAGCATAAGTCGTTGTCGGATCTAATGGATGATTTTCATCCATCGGCTGGTATTGAGAAGAACCATATGCTTCTGATGATGAGAAATGACAAAGTGTGTGAAATAGCTCTTTACGCTGTAATTCTAATAAATTCTTTAAGACAATAACGTTTGTTAAAAAAGCATCAGCTGGGTTCATAAATGAATAGTTCAATGCTTTGGTTGCACAATTAAAAACAATGTCGATAGTATGCTTTTCCAAAATGTAGTTTAAAGCTTCTTGATTTTCGGCATTATCGATGTAAAATATTGCATTCTTCGCTAATGCGGATGTTAGGTTATTTTGAGTACCAGTAAAAAGATTATCAATAATAATGATTTCTTTAGCTTTTTCTTCTAATAAATGATCTACTAAATGACTTCCAATAAAACCGGCTCCGCCAACAATTAAAATGGTACTGTTCTCCAGTGATAGACGTTTCATATTTGCCACTTCCCTTCTCGTATTTCCATGTTAATAGTTCATTCGTGATTGCCCGCCATCTACGCTGATTGTAGAACCAACAATCCAAGCAGCTTTATTCGATGCCAGAAACACAGCAATATTACCAACTTCCTCTGGCTTACCAAGTCTCCCTGCAGGTATGTTAGATTTAGCGTAATTATCTAAAAAATCAGGATCATTTTTTATTCGACGTGTCCACTCCTTATTTGGGTGGAAGATAGCACCAGGGGCAATACCGACGACCCGAATATTATACTTTATTACTTCAGAGCTGAAAGATTTTGTAAAACTATTTAAAGCGGCTTTTGAAGCGTTATAAGCCGGTACACCACCTGCTTCCTTGCCGTAAATAGAGGAAATGTTTATAATTACTCCTTCTCCTTGTGTTATCATGTGCTGACTTACTAATTGACTTAAGTGAACGGCAGCGATAAAGTTGAGGTTCATCGTTTTGTGAAAAAGAATGGGGGATGTTTCTGAGACAGTTTTTCCATAGCTAGCCCCTGCATTATTAATGAGGATATCTATCCCATTGAAATCGTTTATAAAATCAGTAATTAATTGTTCTCTTTGGTAAACATTTGTGAGATCATTCGTGTAAATTCTCACATCCAGTTCTTTGCTTACTTCTTCGAGTTCATATTTTGTTCTAGCTACAATTCCGACGTCAGCACCTTCTTTTAAGAAGGATGCAGCTATTGCTTTACCAATTCCTCTTGAACCGCCAGTAACAAGTACTTTCTTCCCCTTTAATTGTAAATCCATAAGCTATCCTCCAATTTCTCATATAGCCGTAAAAAAATAATGCAATGAGAATGCATTCAATTATATGTATGAATTTTTTAGTTTGGTTGTTAATACTTTATAGTAATAGAGAAAAATTCTGTTCAAGAAATGAGGGGTTAAAATTGAAACGAAAGGTGTGCATGCTCCTATGTTACCTTCCCTTTCTGGATTCCCGTATATTTGAATGTGAGGCCAAAAGTCTCGTAAAGCATGGTTATGATGTTACCATCCTTGCACCACGGAAAAATGGTTTTTTATTTTATATTGATGGAAAACCTTTTTCCAATCAATTTCGTGATGAAATTTTTCATTATCACGGTATTAAGGTCATTGCCTATGATAGTGAAAAGCGATCTTCTGACTATTTAGTCGATCCGCTTTTTCAACTGGGACTGAAAGAGGAGGCGGATTTTTATCATGCTCATGAACTGAATTCTTTTTCATATGGGAAAGAAATAAAGCGTGTTTTAAAAGAACAGCAAAATAAAGAAGTTAAATTAATCTATGATAGTAGACAAATAACTCCTGATCCAATGTCTTCAAAAATAAATGCTGAAACAAAACAAAATTGGATGAAGATGCTCCAAGAAAATATTAAAGAGGTTGACTATATTATTACAGTATCTAATTCGATTAAAGCCTGGTATCTAGCTATAAATCCATTATTGCCTGTAGAAGTCATCTATAATGCTCCTCCATTAACACCAACTATCAAGGAGAAAAGTACCTCTGATGACTCGTTTGTGATAGCACATGAGGGGAATATATCAAAAGAAACTTTTGAGAAAATAAAAGCGATTACCAGTGATTATAATGGAAAGAAAGGTATTCAATTTAAAATCATTGGCGGTTCAAGATACGGGAATGAGATGCTTTTAACCCCGAATCACTTACAATCTAGAATAAAACTAACAGGGTGGGTGGACTACCAAACTTTGTCATTGGCTATGTCAGATGTGGATATTGGTTTCATCGATCTAGATCCTTCCAGTTCGCTGAATAATGCCTTTAGCATGCCTCATAAGCTGTTCAGTTTTTTAAATAATGGAATCCCTGTTGTAGCCAACAAATGTAGTGATTTAGAGAAGTTTATCAAAACGCATCACTGCGGGGTTGTCATTGATAAGTTAACACCAAGCTCTTTAGATTATATAGAAGCGATAAAATATGTGGAACAGCACCCGGATGAATGGGAGACAATGAGAAAAAATGCTAGAAAGGTAATGGAGGCTACTTACAGCTGGGAACATATGGAAAATAGATTGTTGTCAGTTTATCAATCCTTAGATGCCAATTCATTGCCATATTTACTGTCTTAGCAGATAGCTACTATTTCTGGGGGTGTATGATGCAGGTAGATGTTTGTTTTTTAGTAACGGAGCATCCTTTTTTAGACGCTCGTATTTTTAAAAAGGAAGCCAAAAGTTTGGTGGCACGAGGATATCGAGTAACGATGATTGTACCTAGAATAAACGGCTATCTTTTTGATATTGACGGTGGTATGTTTACGGAAAGCTTTCTAGAACCTACGTTTTATCATGAAGGTGTAAAAATAATCACATATGAGCAGATATTTTTTGAAAAAAATATTAAAACATTGGATCACAATCTTCAGTCGAAAAAGACACACAGGTTTATAGATATGTTAACACAACTTGGAATAGAGCAGAATGCGGACATTTATCATGCCCACGAGTTTTGTTCTCTTTATTCTGGCGTCATTATCAAACGCACCCTATTGTTAGAGGGAAAATCGTGTAAGTTAATCTATGATAGCCATGAATTAGACCCTGACCCTTTGATAGAGCAACCAATACAAGTGTTAAAAATAAAAAATCGCATGCTGAAAATAATGGTAAAAGAGATAGATTACTTGATTACTGTATCTGAATCTATTAAGGAGTGGCATTTGTCTTTGAATGCTAGTCTTCCCGTAGAAATTATTTATAATTCTCCACCGCTTACTCATGAATATGTGCCAAAAAGAAGGTCGAATTCTGAATTAACGATTGTGTATGAAGGTACCCTAGGTAAGAAAAGAGGTAGCTTTGACAAATTTATTCAAATGTTGGAGTTAGCTAATAAACAAAGGACTATACACGCTAAAATCATTGGAGGTTGGAAGAAAACTAACTATGATGTTGAGCTTCCCGACCTTACCAATATAAGTGAATATATCCAATTTACTGGCTGGTTGGATTTGAATTGTATACCAGAAGCGATGAAAGATGTAGATATAGGGTGGATTGATTTGGATGCAAAACACTCCTTGAATAATGATTTTGCCATGCCAAATAAATTCTTTAGTTATTTAAATAATGGCATCCCTGTTTTAGTAAATCAATGTAAAGATATGATGGAATTTATTCAAACCTATAACTGTGGTTATGTCGTTCCCAAAAAAAGGGCTACTGCAGAGGATTATGCAGAAGCCTTAGTCAGCTTAGCTAATAATAAGCTTGATAAAATGAGTTACAAAGCACGTGGAATCATGGAGGCTATGTTTAGCTGGGAGCATATGGAAATTAGGCTCAGGAAGGTTTATGAGCAATTAACGAATGACTTTTGAATAATAAAGCGTGGATTAAATGTTACGAAGCTGAAAGGGGAATGTTTATGAGAGTTTTACACTTGCCTTATGGTGCTCCTATGATTGAATTATGTCGGGGATTACGAGACAAAGGGATAGAAGCAACAGCATGTCACTTTAGTGATAACAGATATAAATTCCAACCGGATATTTGCCTTCATTTAAACTCCTATCCACCTAATGAAAGAGAAGAAAAAGTTACCGAATTCTTCTACGAGGCGATACAAACTTACCACATTTTTCACTTTCATTTTGGAGAAACTTTTTTTCCTGACAAAAGGGATTTAGCTATTTTAAAACAAGCTGGAAAGAAAATGGTTGTTCATCACCATGGTTCGGATGTTCGATTGTTATCCGTTGCAAAGCGTTTCAATCCATATGTCCGTGTTAAACCTGAATGGACGGAAGAAAAAATAAATAACAATTTAGCGACATTATCATCTTATATGGACCATGCCATCGTTCAAGACCCTGAATTGCAAGAATATACCTCACACGTCTATAAACATACCCATGTAATTCCTCATGCCATTAACATCCGTGAATTTAAGCCCATCTATCCAGATGTAAATAATAGATCACCACTCGTGGTGCATGCTCCTACATCGCGTAATCTTAAAGGAACAGAATTTATATTACATGCTGTGGATGAATTAAAGCAATTGGGAATATCTTTTCAGTTTAAATTACTGGAAGGATTGACATATGAAGAGACGAAGGATTTGTTGTCTCAATCAGATATTGTTATAGATCAATTAAGAATTGGGGCTAGTGGATATATTAGTTCAGAAGCTATGGCACTTGGAAAGCCCGTTATATGCTATATAAGGGAGGATCTAACGGAAAAGTATCCTGGGGAAATTCCAGTTGTAAACGCAACCCCCTCTACGATTACTAACGTATTAAAGAAACTCATTCAAAGTCCTGATAGATGGGTGGAAATTGGAAAAAAGGGGAGAGAATATATTGAAACATATCATGATTCGCGAATTGTTGCTAATCGCTATCTTGAAGTTTACAACCAATTATAATTACAGGAAAAGCTTGAATTTGTAATCCTATTGCTAATGTCCAATCATTTTATAATTGTATTCGTATAGTATATTATCTTTCTTTGTAGAAATGAAGGTGAATCGTAATGATAAATCAAGAGGAGACATTAGCGAATGTAACTGTAGTGGGGCTTGGTAAAATTGGACTAACGTTGGCTGCAGTATTTGCAAATAATCATTTTAATGTCTATGGCTCCGATATTAATGAAGATGTTGTAGCTACCATTAATCAAGGCAAATCTCATATTACAAATGAACCTGGATTAGATCAATTGGTTGCTGCTGCTTATAACAGTAAAACATTGTCAGCAACTACAGAGACAGCTGAAGCCGTTGCCAAATCGAATATAGTGATTGTGATTGTTCCCGTACTAATCGATAATCAATACAATGTAGATTATCAATTTATAGATGCTGCCGTTAAAGAAATAGCTAGAGGAATGAAAGAAGATACGTTAGTCATTTTTGAAACAACTATTCCTCCTGGTGATACACAATATCGGTTTGGAAAAAAGCTTCAAGAACTATCCGGGTTACGCTTAGGAGAAGAATTCTACCTCGCTTATAGTCCGGAAAGAGTTTATTCTAATCGAATAATAGAAGATTTAAAAAAATATCCAAAGATAGTTGGCGGAATCAATGAGAAGAGTCGGGAATTAGCTGTAGATTTCTATAAAAAAGCATTAAATTGTAAGCTAATTGAAGTGAGTTCATTAGAAACAGCAGAGTTTTCTAAAGTTGCAGAATGTGTGTACAGGGATGTAAATATTGCCCTTGCAAATGAGCTTGCAAAGTTTACGGAAAAAATCGGTGTAAATATGTCTGAAGTAAGGAAAGCCAGTAATAGTCAGCCTTATTCCTATTTACATGAGCCTGGAATTGGCGTTGGAGGACATTGTATTCCAATATACCCGTATTTTTTTATTAATAAAGGTTTGACAAAAGGGATAACTCCAATGGCTCGCAAGATTAATGATAGCATGGCTGATTATGCAATTAATAAGGTGGAAGAGGAAGTTGGAAGTTTAAAAGACAAAAATGTTCTTATCCTTGGTTTAGCATACAGGGAAAATGTAAAGGAACCAACCAAATCTACCACATTACTTTTAATTGATCGATTAATCAAATTAAGAGCAAATGTGTTCGTAAATGATCCTTTATTTACAAATAGTGAAATAAAACAATATGATGTTTCTCCTTTATCTTTACAGAGTGAATTCACTTCAAAAATGGATGCGGTAATTCTTCAAGCCTTTCATAAAGCGTATGCGAGTTTAGATTTCAAAAAATTTATAAGCTGTAGGATTATTTTAGATGGACGAAATAAATTAAATAAAAATGAGATTCAAAGGCTTGGAATTACTTATAGAAGTATAGGTAACGATGATATAAAGGAGAGGCTGTGAGTTATTATGTCTAACGATAAATTAACTCCTATTCCAATGGTAGATTTAAAGGAAGAGTTAGATTTAATAAGAAAATTAATTATACAGGAATTAACTGACGTACTTGATAGTGGTATATATATATTAGGAGAAAAAGGAGAAAAATTAGAAAGGGAAGTAGCTCATTATGTGGGAGCAAGCTATGCAGCTGGGGTAGCAAATGGAACGGATGCCTTAGAGTTATCCCTTCAAGCTTTAAATATTGGATATGGGGATGAAGTGATTACTACTCCATTTACTTTTTTTGCTACTGCAGAGGCCATTGCAAGAGTTGGCGCGACCCCTGTTTTTGTAGATATTGAAGAAGAAACGTACAATATAGATCCTATAAAAGTTGAAAAAGCGCTAACTAAAAAAACAAAAGGTATTATCGTAGTTCATTTATATGGTCAAGTTGCTAAAATGGAAGAAATTATGGATATTGCTAAAAAAAATGATTTAAAAGTTATTGAAGATGCGTGTCAAGCGCTAGGAGCAGAATATAATGGGGAAAAAGCAGGGGCAATTGGTGATATCGGTTGTTTCTCCTTTTTTCCTTCCAAAAATCTCGGCGCTTTTGGTGATGCTGGGATGGTAACTACGAATCAAAGAAACTTATATGAACAGATTTGCCGACTTAGGAATCATGGAAGTAAAACAAAATATTATCATTCAACAATTGGTATGAATAGTAGGCTTGATGAATTTCAGGCTGCAACCTTATTAGTTAAACTAAAATATTTAGATATTTTTTTGCATCAGCGAAAGGAAGTCGCAAGGAGATATACAGACAGCTTTCATAATCTAATAAAAAGTCCAACTATACCAGAAAATAAAGCGCATACCTTTCACCAATATTGTATTGAATTAGATAAGAGAGACGAACTTGCTCTAGATTTAAAAAATAATGGAATTGCTTCTTCTATTTATTACCCGATTCCTTTACATTTGCAGGCCGCTTTTGATTATCTAAAATATAAAGCAGGAGATTTGCCAGTTGCAGAAAAAGCCGCCAAAAGAACGCTTGCTCTGCCAATTTATCCAATGCTATCTATTCAAAAGCAAATGTATGTGATTTCAACAGTATTAGATTTTTTAAATCGAAAACCTTAAATAAAATAATTTTGTTCCCATAAAGATAACATGTAACCTATTATCTTTATGGGAATTTTTATTTTTTACCCATGAAGGGAGTATACTAAGATAATTGAAAAGGAAACATGGATCATTCCATTTTTGGTTAGGAAAGGAAGGTGTAAATCTTGTTGCGAATGGCGAAGTAAGTAACGTTGACTACCTGACTAGTCCTAAACCTATTCAGTTCACCATAAAGTTATGAGATAACTCTAAATAGTTATTTTAACTTCTGCTTGTTTACAGATCTATATGATTCAAATACTCACTCCATTTACTACGGTTTATTGTGGTAATACTTTCTTGATGTTCTCTAATATTATAGATAGTGAAATTGCTGTAATTTATTTTAGAGTGCTTTATTAATTGCAATAGCGTACTTACATCTTCATACAGTCTGCCATTTTCAAAGTCATTGATTAGAAAGCCACCTGTACTTTTTAAAGTAGAGGTTCGATATATTCTTGGTCCAAGAGGAAAAGAATAGGTTAGCAATTCAGCAGGCCTGTGAATTTGTTTCCCTTTTTTAATTCCTTTGAAAAAAACCTCATCATTTATTTGTTTCCATCTTCTAAAATTACCATAGAGTAAAGACGAATTTTCAGGAAGCTCTAATAGGTGCTTCTTTATCATGGCTACTGCATTCGGATCAAGCCAATCATCTGCATCAAGCTCTAAGATGAATTCTGATGTAACATGGGGGAGTAGCGTATTAAGAGCTTTCGCCTTCCCTTCATTTTTTTTAGTAATTAATTTCACCTGTTTATTTCTATCCCATTGTAATAGTTTTTTTAAGGAGTAATCTGTCGATCCATCATCGATAATTAGTATTTGATCAAATGGCATGTTTTGTAATAGACAGGAAGCAACTGCGATATCCACATATTTTTCCATATTATAATTGGATATGAGTACAGATAGAGAGGGGCTGGTCAGATTTTCTTTTTTAAATTGATATTTTTGCGCTATCATATATTTTGCGCTTGTAGTAGTGTTTCTTGTTTCCACTGATGGATTAATGAGATTTTCTATAGTTAATTGACTTGATTTATCTAAATTTGCGAGCCAAGCAGGTAAAAATGCTTCATTAAATGGGGGGTGGATGTTGGTGAAACCTCCTATTTTTTTTATATATTTACTTAAAGCTAAAAGTGGCAGGTAAATAGCATGATTTCTGAAACGATACCCAGTTGTTAATACAGTCTTTGGTTGTTCTAGCTGAAGCATTTCTGAGTTTACAGAAGCGGATAAACAATGTGTATGAGAAAGGAATAAAACATAACGGTTATTTGTCTGATCCATTATATTATCTAATGTATGTGCTAATTCATTGTTTTTACTAGTAATAAAGCATATATCGTTTAACCAATCATTCACCTGATTTTTGTTAAGAGTTATATTTGTAGCTTGTATGACGATAACGGAACTTATTCTTGCTTGGAGTTTTCGCAAAGACACTAACATTTGTTGAAGTACTTTTTGGCTGAAAGGGAAAATAATGATAACTGAAATATCTTTCAACATATAAACCTCCGTCTCTATAATAAAAAGGTCGTAACTTTAACAGATATTGTCGGCATTTACAGTTACAGAGATATAAAATAGTTACTCCTGATTTTAGATACAAGTTATAGCAGTATATGCTTTTTGAATAATGTAAGTGAAGGGGATTAGCTGCTAGCAAAGATACTAGTTAATCAGGTTTTATTAACTCGGAAGATTCTGCGGAAATAAGTTATAAATGTATCTGATTTACATTTTTAAATACGATAAAAGTTACATAAACATGATTTAAACTATGTAGTTTTCGCCACGATTCATAGCTTCTCATTTGATGTTACTATTTGATTTTTCTTTTCAGCATAGTAAACTTCAATTGCTATGAAATTTCTCTTTTCGTGTTATGGAAAGTCTTTGTTTTTCTTATATTTTGATTTGTCAAATTAAGCGAGACAACATGCTTTTATCAAAATCCTGACCGACATAATCTATGAAACACGCCATTGGTGTTTTGTATTTCAATGATTTCCTTGGTATGTTATTCCTTCGGAGTGCAACCTCAGAAATATACTCTTGTGACACAGGATTAAAGTCCATTTCTTTTGGTAGCCCATTCTTTCTCAGAAGACCGTTGGAATGCTCATTTAGCCCCCTTTGGGATGGCGTTCCAGGA
>NZ_JABXHF010000092.1:0-13424 GCF_013393565.1 Virgibacillus sp. | reverse complement strand
TCGACTGCTGGTTTTCTCCCTTTGGAAGCGTATGCCTGTAGTAGTTCTCTATAATCCATCCTTTCACATAAGAGGCAGTGGAGCCGGACCGAATCATCCATAGGAATCATTTCTTCTACATCCATCGGTAAATATAATTGATAATTTGCTGCAGTTTGCGTATACTGGGTTTGTGTTATTTGTTTATTGGTCATAAATTAATAATACATGAGAACAGGCCCTTTGTGGTCTGTTTTTTTGTGTATACACAAAAAAGCTGTTACACAATCAATTACCTGATTGTGCAACAGCCCCATTTTTAATATGCTTTTGCCCAATACACTAACTCTTTCGCTTCTTTTCCACAGGATACGCATGTATCTGCAACTTTTTCTTGTTCAAATGGAATACAACGAGAGGTTGCTAATGTAGCTTCTTTAATTTTTTCTTCACATGCTACATCGCCGCACCACATTGCTTTAATAAATCCAGCTTGTTCTTCTAAAATAGTTGCAAACTCTTCCATGTTGGTTGCGGTATTTGTTTTTTCATGCAAATGATCTTCTGCTCGTTGATATAAATTCGCTTGTACTTCATCAAGTAGCGCAGGTAAACGAGTTGGTAATGCAGCCAATGGAACAAATTCTTTTTCACCTGTATCACGTCGCACAAGGACTACCTGTTCTTTCTCGATATCCTTTGGTCCCATTTCAATCCGAACTGGTATACCTTTCATTTCATACTCATTAAATTTCCATCCAGGCATTTTATCACTAGCATCAATGTCTACGCGCACAATATCTTTTAATTGGTCACGAAGATCATATGCTTTATCCAATACACCTTCCTTATGCTGGGCGATTGGTACGATCATCGCTTGTGTCGGAGCAATGCGCGGTGGTATTACTAAACCACGGTTATCACCATGAACCATAATTAAAGCCCCCATGATTCGAGTGGATAATCCCCAAGACGTTTGATGAACATATTGACTGTCTCCATTTTCATCTAAATACGTAATGTCGAATGCTTCAGCAAAGCCTGAGCCAAAATGGTGGGAAGTTCCTGATTGCAATGCTTTTCCGTCATGCATTAAGCTTTCAATCGTCAATGTGTATTTAGCACCTGCAAATTTTTCCTTATCTGTTTTCTTACCTTTAAGGACTGGAATCGCTAAATATTTTTCCACAACATCCGCATAAATCCCTAGCATCCGCTCTGTTTCTTCCGATGCTTCTTCATCTGTCGCATGTGCTGTGTGCCCCTCTTGCCAATGAAATTCGGAAGAACGTAAGAAAGGACGGGTTGTTTTTTCCCAACGGACAACATTTCCCCACTGATTGTACAGCTTTGGTAAATCACGATAGGAGTGAATGTTTTTCGAATAATAATCACAGAACAACACTTCTGAAGTAGGACGTACAGCAAGACGCTCAGCTAATTCTTCGTCCCCACCGTGCGTAACCCAAGCAACCTCAGGTGCAAAGCCTTCCACATGATCTTTTTCCTTTTGCAATAGGCTTTCTGGAATGAATAATGGAAACGCCACATTCGTATGACCGGTTTCTTTAAATTTTTCATCTAATACATCGCGAATATTTTCCCAAATTGCAAAGCCATATGGTCGAATGATCATTGTTCCACGAACTTGGCCATAATCAACCAATTCAGCTTGCTTGACAACATCGGTATACCATTGCGCAAAATTCTCTTCCATGGCGGTTATTTTTTCAACAAATTGCTTATTTTTCTTACCCAAACGTAACACCTCATTTAAATAGTTTTATCTACATGTCCATACATTTTTTTGCAAATATAAAACCTTTCCGTTTTACCTATTTTGGTAAACACGTGCTTCAAACAATAAACTTGCCACGGCCTTGTGATTTACATTCATTGCTAAAACTTCGCATATTGCTATATTTTTCTGGCAGAAGCTGTGTTGTTTATAAAAATTTATCTGCAAGTGCTTTTTTCATAAGAAGTGGTGGCTTTCCCCATAGTGAACCATGGCCGTTTCTCATTCGCTAAACCAAGGAAAGTGTTGCTTGTGAACATCCCTTCACTTTTTCTCTATAAACATAAAAAATCCTCCATCCGATAAGGGACCGAGGTTGGTGGTACCACCCTTGTTTGCAAAAAAATAAACTGCACACTTCATTGGATAACGGGCTGTCCCCGCGCTATTTTGCAGCATAAAGCTTTCTAATAGCGAACTCCGAAGCAGGTTCTATTGATTATCTTTGGAAATTTCCACCAGCCATTTCCTCTCTATAAAAGACGTTTCAATATACTAATCTTCATCTACGTTTGTATGACATAATTGTACTTACACTATATAAGTTGACACAAAGAAAGTCAAGGTTAATGGAACTTCTTATTTCAACAGAAAAAAGGGCAAATGGGTTAACGCGATAGGTCGTTTAGATAAAATTCGCTTATCGTCACATATTTATGGAAAAAGCTATCATTTTACACAATAGAAAGCCTCTGTTTTTCGTATACGATAAACTTTTATACGTTCCTACACTCTAGTGTGAAAAAATTTGTCTGGAAGTGGTTTTCATCGTAGAGCCGTTCTCCCAATGTGCGCCATGAAACTCTTCATATAAGACTAAACAACCTTAGCTCCCAACGTGTTTTCAAAGTGTCCAAGCGCCCATTCATGCCCTGCTTGATTAAAACTGGCAACGGCATCTTGATGAACAACAATGTCGAAGCCCTTATTATAGGCATCGATCGCCGTATGTAATACGCAAATATCTGTACAGACGCCGATAATATGTACTTCTTGAATACCACGTTCACGCAGTTTCAGTTCTAAATCTGTGCCAGCAAAAGCACTATATCTTGTTTTATCAAAATAATATACATTATCCTTATTCTGGTACTCATTATAAAGGGTAGCAAGCTTTCCATATAACGCTTTCCCTGCTGTACCGATGATATTATGTGGCGGAAATAAGTTTGCTTCAGGATGAAAAGCGTCTCCTTCTTCATGTGCATCAATGGCAAACACAACATAATCGCCATTTTCAATAAATTGTTTCGTTAAAGAAACCACTTTGTCTTCAATAGTTTGTCCAGGTATGCCACACGTTAATTTTCCATCTTCTGCTACAAAATCAATCGTATAATCTACATTTAAAAGCGCCTTTTTCATGAATGAAATCTTCCTTCCACTTTGGATTTTCGGCACACCTTTGTCTTAAAAGATAATCACCACAAAGAACCAAACAATCATAACGAATTGAAGTACAATTTTAGCAACTGTCCCACCTAGAAATCCGATTAAGGAACCGAATGAAGCACGGAACGCTTCCTGTACAGTCCGTTGCTGTAATAACTCGATAATAAAAACAGTTAGAAACGGCACAATAAGAATTCCAAACGGCGGGACGATAAAGGAGCCAATAATAACTGCAACAGCCGCACCACGCTCTCCCCACTTACTACCGCCATACTTTTTAACAAAATAACTATTCGCAATAATATCAGCGCCGACTAATAAAGCTGTAATAATACCCATTCCAATCCAAAAAGAAAGTGTTAATTCATTAGGATTGAGAGCAAACTGATACAAAAGGAAACCGCCCCAAAGCACAAACACAGACGGAATAATTGGGAATATAATACCTGCAAAGCTTAAAACAAATAAAGCAATAATTAATATCCAAATAACGATCTCCAAAATAACATTTCCTCCCGTAACGACTAGTTTTTACGAAACATACTTGATAGCCTCGTCTCCTGTTTTGTTACTATACGTCGAAAGTTCTCCATAGTTTCATGATGCTTAAAATAGATAAAAAAATAACAATTAAAGTTGGTTCTAAGCCGAAGAATATATAAGTCGTCAACAAGAAAGATACATAACAAGAACACCCATTACTAAATAATCGGTAGCAATTGTAATAACAAGTAATAGTCCAATACCGATTACAGCGACTTTCCAATCGACAGCGAGTAAGATGCCAACTAGCGAAGCAGTTCCTTTACCACCACTGAATTTCATCGTAATCGGATAATTATGTCCTAAAATAACAAATAATGCCGTAACATATATAAGCAGTATTCGTTCATCTCCGCTTATACCATACACATCTAATAAGTATAATACAACAAAAATGGCAAAAGTACCTTTTAAAATATCAAAGAGGGCGACAAATATTCCATACTTCCAGCCTAATAAGATCGTCGTATTTGAGGCCCCAGCATTTTTAACACCTGAATTTTTAATATCTACACGTTTATATAAGCTAATAAGTTGTGAACCGTGTATGCAGCCTATGAAGTAACCAATCATAGCAGCTAGTGCCGTAACCATGGGTCCCCTCCTTTTTTCTTATTATAACGTAAAAATTGCCATTTCGTAATGACAATTTGTTATTATGCAAACACTCCTTCATTTGCTATGCTAATAGTATATGATATGTATGCTTACACGTTTATTGCATACGAACAATTTTCTGTAGTATACGAAACGAACTACAAATTCATGCCTATGAAAGGTTAATAATCAAAAGGGAGTTTTCTAAAAGCTTCTGCCCCTGATATAGTTCCCTATCAAATGAATATCTCATATATAATTCGTATTAAAAAATAACTAAGTGCCCTTTTGGGCGAGAATTCATGAAATGAAATGTTTAAATCTAGTATATTTTCCTTTCTTCTTCAGCGAGGACTATAATGCCCTTGAACAATTAGAGGATTTCCCACTTGCAAGTTGTGTAGAATACATTTTGAAGCGAAAAGTATTGCAGTACCATTCTATTGGAATTACATGAACAGATTCATGTATTATTATGAAGGAGATACATGCAGCATGAAGAGAATTCAACGAACATTATTACCATGGCTTATTATTTTAATCGGACTCCTTATTTTGTTTGTCATATACAATCAAAAGCAAACCGTTGATATAGATAAAGAAATGCCTACTCAGCTTCATCCAGTGGTTCAAGAAAAAAAAGAGGTATTCATAAATAAAGCAGCCTCTAGAAATATAGAGGTTGTCATAACAGACGGTTTACGTACCATACAAGAACAAAATGAATTATACGAACAAGGAAGAGAAACAGAAGGAAGAACGATCACCAACGCAAAAGGTGGACAATCCTATCATAATTATGGATTAGCAATCGATTATGCACTAAGAAGTAAGACTGGAAAAGTTATTTGGAATATTGATTATGACGGAAACGGCAACGGCAAATCCGATTGGTTGGAAGCGGCCTCTATCGCCAAAGGCCTCGGCTTTGAATGGGGCGGAGACTGGAAAACGTTTAAAGACTATCCCCATTTGCAAATGACATTTGGATTAAGCATTAACCAATTACAACGTGGAATTCGCCCAGGCAAAGAACGCAGGTGAGCGCTTTTTCGACGAGCGTGAGCGATTACCCAGCGTGGATGAGCGACTTTCAGATGAGCATGAGCGAGTTCACAGCACAGACGAGCGACTTTCAGATGAGCATGAGCGAGTTCACAGCACAGACGAGCGACTTTCTTCCGAACGAGAGCGATTCTCTTAAAAAGGTCGCACTATTGTGCGACCTTTACTATCGATCCTTATTCATTAGGAAAATGAATGCCATTTTCCTGTCTCATTTTTGTTGTTAATTGTGCGACAGTTCTGCTTCTTTCTAAAAAGGCGTTATGCGAATCCCAATCATTATTTGTCACCATTTTCACAAATGCTTCTACTTCAAATATCATATCTGCATCATATTGCTCGTTTGCCAGTTCGCTTACATGCGCTGTTTTTCTATCATAAAGCTGTATTTGAGATATCGGTGCAATAGCATCCATCATCAGTGTACCTTCTTCGCCATGTATTTCAGATTGCATAAATGCATTCGTTATTTTAGAAGTTAATAATGTTACCACAAAACCTTCATATGTAAGGACCATCGTTCCGCTTCCGTCAATGCCGTTTTCCAGTAAAACAGGGTGATATGTTGCATTTATAGGTTGACCAAATAAATCAACAGCCATGCTTAATGGATAAACGCCCAAATCCATTAACGCCCCCCCTGCAAATTGTTGCGAGAATACATTCGGTTCTGCTCCTTCTTTATACTTATCATATCGAGATGAATATTGCATATATTGAAGCATTGCACTACGGACAGTGCCTACGCTTGCTAATGCTTCTTTTAGACGCTCGTAATTCGGTGAAAACAAGTGACGAAACCCTTCAAACACAAATACTTGATGTTCTTTAGCTAGTTGAGCAATTTCTTGCCACTGCTTATCTGTAAACACCATCGGCTTTTCACAAAATACATGCTTTCCGCTACGTATGGCTAGTTTAATATGATCCGGGTGCAAAATATTCGGAGATGCAATATAAACAAAATCACTGTTATCATCTGCAAGCATTTCCTGAATATTTGTAAATGCACTAACTTCTCCATATTTATTAGCAAACGCTTGTGCAGATTCCGATTTCCTTGAGTAGACGGCCACTAACTGCGCTTCCCCACTACGGTGAGCTGCTTCAATAAATGCTTCTGTAATCCAACTTGTGCCAATGGTACAAAATTTCATAATGTACTCTCCCCTTCTTAAGTGCCTTTTTCATTGTTGTCATTGCCTTCTTCAGGTAAAGGGTCGATTTGATGTTTATATGCGTACCCTTTTTTTATGGTGATTAAAGATAAAACAAGTACGAGAATAACTACTACGAAAGATATCATACTTACAATCATTATCGTTGACATAACTATACCTCACTTTACGTCCTATTTTCAAACGGTTTAATGATACCGTAAATAGCTGTCATATATTTAAGCTCCAACTGCTTTGCTTTTGCTAAACGAATGGCGCCACCATGTAAATGATCGAGTTCAAGCGGTAACTCTTTCCGTAAATCTTGGTGCATAGACGAAGTAGCATCAGCATCAAGCTGCTGCATTATCTTTATTGCTTCTGTCACATCTTGATCTGTGATTTCAACACCATACTTCATGGCTACATGTTTCATTTCTTCTAATAGATGTATAGCGATTTGGAAAGTTTCTTCATGCTTTCGAACCACTCCTATTGGTAAGT
Source organism: Virgibacillus sp. (assembly GCF_013393565.1). NCBI lineage: Bacteria > Bacillati > Bacillota > Bacilli > Caryophanales > Bacillaceae > Virgibacillus > Virgibacillus sp. The sequence goes on along the minus strand of NZ_JABXHF010000092.1, from coordinate 6,389 downwards.
TCGTCGCTGTTGTAATACCAGAGAAAGCATTAATAAACATATACTTTTTCCATAATTCATACAAAATATTATTGGTTTGTTTTCCTCCTACAATCGCTTTATCACACAACGCTTCTAAGTTTGCGATTACTTTTTCTTGCTTTGCACCGAGCGCTCCAAAGATCAGATCGTGAAAATCACCAGTATGAACGACATGACCTTTATCATTTAATGTAGCAATAATAAAAGCTAATCCGCCGAGTACGTTATCTTTGCCAAGTTCCCGTTGCAAAATAGAGATATGTTCAATCCCATTCAAGACCGGCAAAACATAAGCCCCTTTATTTACAAGCGGGCGCAGCTGATCTAATGCGCCACGGAGATGGTATCCTTTTACACTTACTAAAATGACATCAGCGCTTGGAATAACGGATGGATCTGTTTCCCAATTTAATTCCTTAGCAAATATATTCCCGTGCGGACTTTGCATAGCTAATCCATACCGTTCAAGTTGGTTAGCTCTTTTTTCTCGCACTAAAAACGTCACCTTTGCACCTGCCTCTTGAAAGCGCAACCCAAAATAAGCTCCCAATGCACCCGCACCTAAAACAACAATATGCATAATTCGTTCCCCCCTTAACATGAATCATACATGGAATTGAAACGAGCGTCTATTCATATCAATTCACCGAGACAATTTTTGACCATAGGGTAGGATCATTGATTATCATACAGCATATATACGTTAATTAAACTTATACGAATGGTATACATGGTTTTAACAATTAATTAAAAATTATCAAAAAATACAGCATTTGAGACTGCCGTCAAATACCTGTAACATTTTACTAGTAATGTTCAAAAAGGAAGAAATCGGCATGAGTTAACTTCATTTTCCCCAATAGAAAATTCAATATTTTTTAAGGTTATCGTAAACATAATGACATTTATCCCATGTTTACATAAATAATGCCTTCTTAATAGTTTATCTTCTTTTTGAACATTTACTGTTCGTTTCTTTTACGAAACGAGTAATTTTAAAGGAGGGAATAGTATTTATGAGAAAAATCTTACTTACATGTCTTTTCGGATTACTATTTGTGCTCGCTGCTTGCGGTTCAAATGAAGGGGATACAAATGATGAAGCAAGTGGGAGTAAATTAGATGAATTAAAAGATTCCGGAAAAGTTACTATCGGCTTTGCCAATGAAAAACCATATGCTTACGAAGAAGATGGTAAACTCAAAGGCGCCGCAGTTGATATTGCTAAAGCTGTCTTCAAGGAATTAGGAATTGAAGAAATGGACAGTAAGCTAGCGGATTTCGGGCAATTAATTCCTGGCTTAAAAGCAGGGCAGTTTGACGTTATAACAGCAGGAATGGCAATTAATCCTGATCGTTGTAAAAATGCTGCTTTTGGTGAACCAGAAATGATGTATGGTGAAGGGTTAATTGTACAAAAAGGGAATCCGTTAAATTTAAAAAGCTATAAAGATATCGCGGACAATCCAGATGTTACTGTTTCTGTCATGTCTGGTGCTACAGAAAATGCATTTTTAAAATCAGAAGGTGTAAGTGAAGAGCAAATTACGAATGCAGAAGATATTCCCGCGACTTTTTCAGCAGTGGAATCTGGTCGGGCAGATGCGACAACTGGAACAGAAATGACCATTAAAATGGCTCTTGAATCCGCTAACTCTGATCAGCTTGAATTCGTGGAAGGTTTTGAACAACCAGATGTAGAGGGTGTTCCAAGCTATGGCGCTGCTGCTTTTCACCTAGATAATACAGAATTACGCGATGCTTATAATGAAAAGCTAGCTGAATTAAAAGCAGATGGTACTGTAGCGGAATTGCTAGAGGCGAATGGTTTTAGTGAAGAAAATAATATGGTAGCCGACGATATTACAACAGAAAAAATCTGTAGCGGAGAAATGTAAGATGTTGAACTGTGCTCTGACACCCCCTCAGAAGCAACTAAACTAGCAAAAAAAGAGTTCTATTTATCTATGCTTCCATTTACTGTTACAAAGTTAGTGGGGATTGCTTCTTCCCCACAGTTTATTTTCTAGTGAGATTTCTAACTTATAATCTTTGAGCAGACTGGGGGAAGGATGAAAACTCACCTCTAACCTAAGATTCACGAAGGAGTGGTACACATTAATGCAATCATCGAGATTTTCCCTGATTTAGCAAAAGGACTAACGATTACCATTACCGTTTTAATTGGTGCAGCATTTTTTGGTTATTTATTTGCGTTTATTGCTGGTCTATGCCGAATGTCCTCCAATGTCTTCCTCCGTAAATTCACAGGGTTTTATGTGGAAATCTTTCGAGGGACTTCGCTAATCGTTCAATTATTTTGGCTTTATTACGCGATTCCGATGCTATTTGGTATTGAGCTAGGAAGCAATTGGTGGGCAGGCGTCATTGCAATTGCCTTAAACTACGGGGCATACATGTCTGAAATTGTCCGTGGCTCTATTCTTGCAGTTGCAAACGGGCAGTCCGAAGCAGCAACTGCTTTAAATATGTCACGCTTTCAACGAATGCGATTGGTAATTTTACCACAAGCAATTCGCATGATGCTTCCTGAATTCGGGAACTATTCTATTCAAATGTTGAAAGCCACTTCCCTCGTATCCCTCATTGGTATGGAAGATATTCTTTATCATGGAAATATTATTCGTAGTACAAATTTATCACAAGCACCTACCGTCTATTTGCTTGTCTTACTATTCTACTTTATTTTAGCGCTACCGCTTATCTTTTTAACTCGTAAGATGGAGGCGTTCTCTAAAAAAGGGGTGGCTAGCGGATGAGTAATTGGAGTTGGGAAGTAGTTGCAGAAGCATTCCCCAAAATCATCGACGGCCTTGGAATTACCCTCGGCTTAACGATAGCTTGTTATGCATTTGCACTTGCATTTGGATTTATTTGGCTGTTTATGAGAAAGATTCCGATCATGCCGCTTCGTTGGCTGATTACATGGGTGATGGAATTTATTCGTTCTACCCCGCCTTTAGTCCAGCTATTTTTTATTTATTTCGCATGGCCAATGGTTCCCGTTATAGGTTTTACCTTAAACGGATTTACGAGTGCCGTACTCGGCTTAGGAATCCATTTTAGCACCTATATTGCAGAAGTATACCGCTCTGGAATAGAAGGTGTAGGGAAAGGACAATGGGAAGCTGCAAAAGCTTTAGATTTTTCTAAGCGGCAAAAGTGGACAAAAATTATTTTACCACAAGCAATACCACCAACCATCCCAATGCTTGGAAATTATTTTATTATTATGTTTAAAGAGGTTCCATTAGCATCAACGATTGGTGTTGCAGGTATTTTGCATATTGCGAATAGCTATGGAGCAGAAAACTGGACCTATCTAGAACCCTTAACCATTGTGGCCATTCTTTTCTTAGCTTTGAGCTACCCATCTGCTATAATCATAAACAGACTAGAAAAGAAATTGAACCGACGCTTTGATAAAAAAGAAGCTTTGACGAGAAGTAAAGGAGCGACAGCATAATGATAGAACCTATCGTCTCATTTCATGACGTACACAAATCCTTTGGGGATGTTAAAGTCTTAAAAGGAATCGATTTAGACATTCGACCAGCAGAAAAAGTAGCAATTATTGGTCCCAGTGGTTCAGGTAAAACGACGATCATTCGGATGCTTATGACGTTGGAGGAGCCTACATCTGGAGATATCATCGTAAATGGTACGAATCTGTGGAAAATGGAGAAAAAAGGGAAGCTTGTGCGGGCTAATGAAAAGCATCTACGGGCAGTACGCGGTGATATTGGAATGGTATTTCAACATTTCAATTTGTTTCCGCATATGACGATCTTGGAAAACTGCATGACAGCTCCACTACATGTAAAAAAAGAAGGGAAAGAAGCAGTGAAGCAACGCTCCCTTGAAATGTTGGAGCGCGTTGGCCTAAGCGATAAAGTCTATCAATATCCGAGCCAACTATCTGGTGGACAAAAACAGCGGGTAGCGATGGCACGAGCACTTGTTATGCGACCAAAAATCATGTTATTTGATGAGGTCACTTCCGCGCTCGATCCAGAATTAGTAGCCGAAGTACTTCAGGTTATCCGTGATATTGCTAAAAACGATGATATGGCGATGATTCTTGTGACACACGAAATGGATTTCGCTTTAGATATTGCCGATAAGGTGCTGTTCTTAGATGAAGGTGTGATCGCAGAACAAGGTACTGCTAGAGAAGTTATAGAACATTCTAATAACGAACGCTTACAGGAATTTTTACATCGCTTTCGAGCGTAGGCGCTGAGGTGATTATATCAAGTAAATCCGTGTTGGTTTTCTCATCTCTGCTAATTGTTAGCACCGCAAATATCTGACTTAAAAGTCGCATATGCTATTTTCTGCTGCTTCGACTTGTACTGCAGCAAAGTATAAAGATTTCAAGGTTTATCTTAGAACAAAGGCTCGGGTGCCCGTTTAGCAACGTAGCGACTGGAACAAATCAATGATGATTTATCGTAAGGCGATTGGTGAAGTCACCTAGTTGCTGGGCGCTGGAGCCAGACGTAGCTTATTTGGTTATGTTGTTATACACAAGCTACTGATTCTATATTTTCTTATACAGCTTATACCCGCAAACTCTTGAAATTACGAATCTTAAAGTACCTTATATAGGATATGCACGAGTCATACGAAGTGGGGACATATCATAAAGCACCCTATCCGCATTGATCTGCGCCCTGTCAAGTAGACAGTGAAAAAATAAAAAATTATGCCACAGTCTGGCGCCGGTATTCTAATGGTGCTAGGCTGTTTAATCTCTTTTGGTATCGTTCCTCATTATAAAATGTAATATACTTATCAATATCTTTTTCTAGCTCCTCAAAGTTCTTGTAATTCTTTAAGTCATAGCTTTCACATTTAAAATGACCAAAGAAGCTTTCAATTGGTGCGTTATCAATACAATTACCTACACGTGACATACTACGTTTCATCCCAGCTTCTGCCGTAAGATAACGATATTCCTTTGATGTGTATTGTGAACCACGATCGCTGTGAATTAAAGGGGCTGCATCGGGATTTGCCTTTATAGCTTCTTTTAGCGTGTTCATAACCAAAGGATTGTCATTATAGCGCCCAACCTGATAGGCGACAATCGAACCGTCATAAAGATCTTTAATAGCACTTAAATAAGCCTTGTTACCAAAGCCATACGTCATATGCGTAATATCCGTTACCCACTTCTCATTCGGATTCTCCGCAGTAAATTCACGATTCAAAATGTTTTCTTCAATACTGATATAGCTTGTCTTTGTGGAATAGCCATTCGAGCGACGAATATGCGATTTTAAGCCCATTTGAATCATTAAGCGTCTAATTCTTTTCTCGTCATATTGTTTCTTATATTTGCGATTGATCACCATAGTTATTCGACGATAGCCGAAGTTACCGTTATACTTTCTGAATTCCTCTTTCACTTTTTTCATGAGCCACTCATTTTCCCTTTGTCCTTCTGTAGGTTCATGTTTCAACCATTTATAGTATCCAGATCGGGATACATCTAAAATTTCACAGAGTAATAGAATGGGTATTGTTGTCTCCTTGTGATAGTCATGAATCGCTTGAAATTTAGCTAGATGTTTACCTAGTCGCGCTGTCCCATCCCCCTTTCGATTTCCTTCAACTTTTTTAATAAGCCATTCTCCGCCTCTAAATACTGATTACGGTGTTCCAATTCTTTAATACGAAGTTGTAATTTCTCCTCTTCGGTAAAGCTAGCCTTTGTTTCTAGTGTTTTTCCACGACGATCCTGAAGACCCTGTTTCCCATCTTTTTCATATTTACGCAGCCAGCTATATACTTGTTGATAAGAAACGTTATACTTTTTAGCCGCCTCATGATAATTGTGCTCGTTCGCAATCGTATATTGCACAATTTCAATGCGTTCTTGAAGTGTGGTTTTACGCCCTTTTGTCATGGTTTCTCTTCCTTTACTAGTAGATTTTATCTCTTTCCCACTAGTATACTGGTTTATCCATTGACGTAAAACCGAATTAGATGAAATATTAAACTTCTCACAAGTCATTCTCAGACTGCCTTCTCCATTTAGATAAAATTCAACAGCTTCCCTTTTCAGTTCGCCGGAATACTTCTTCCATGTCCTCGCTTCCTTTAAACCATCCACCCCATCTGCTTCGTATTTACGCACCCATGAGTTAATCGTAGTACGGTCAACAGCGTATTCTTTAGCAATCGTACTGACAGACGCCATCCCCTCAATCACACGTAATACCGCCTCGATTCTTTCATCTAACGTATGTTTACTTCTTCTTTTAGACATAGAAAATGCCCCCAATATCGTAGTAAAGAGTTTTTATTATTTCTCTGTCTACCATATTGGGAGCATATCA